>JAIWDV010000008.1:0-16873 GCA_048632525.1 Bacteroidales bacterium
TGCACACTACCTCCTTCCTAACTTTGAAAAAACATGTTATCGTATGTCAGAGTGTTTTTTTCATTTTATATTGATTTGCACGGTATTTTGACATCTTTCCATTAAAGGCATAGCCGGCGGAAAGAAGGACGGGGGTAAAAGGTCATGACGAGGTTCAATCTTTTCCGTGTCAAGAACGCGATGCTCTTTGCCAATTTAATCGCCAACGTTATTGGTGTCAGTGTCGTCCTCTTTTTGACCCGCGGTACGGATTTATCTCAATCACCGGAGATCATTGAATTGTCCCGGCGAATTCACATGATCTGGATGCCTATTGCTTTCTCACTGCCCATAGCGATGGTTTTATTCTATGAGCGTCCTGTCCGGCGTTACCTGAATCTTGAATACTGGCAAAAGCCAATACCGGATGAGATTATCATGCAGGCGCGAAGAAAATTGCTCAACGAGCCTTTCTTTATGATCGCCTTAAACCTGGGCCTGTGGCTCACCGCCGCAGTGCTCTATCCCACGATTTATTGGGCTTTTGATTTTGGGAGGCCCGTAATACATCAGGCATTTTTCATTAGCCTGCACACAGGTTTGATTACAACGGCCACAGCTTTTTTCGTGTTGGAGCACGTTTTACAAAAGAGGATGGTGCCCCACTTCTTTCCCAACGGGGGCCTTTACATAACGCCTAAAACAATACGCGTCCGTATCAGCACTCGACTTGCCGCCCTCATTTTTGCCTGCAACCTGGTCCCCTTTATTGCCTTTCTCAGCATACTCCGGGGGACATTTCATTTGAATCATAACCCTGCCCAGGTGCTGGAACATTTGCGATCAGTCATATTCATCAATGCCCTCCTTTTCATGGCCGTCGGCATCTGGTTGACCTATCTGGTGAGCCGTAACTTCAAGCGACCTTTGGAAGACATCATTCGTGTTTTGAAGGAAATCCGGCATGGTCGGTTTGATAAAAAGGTGCGTGTAACCTCCAATGACGAGATCGGTTACACGGGTGACGTGATCAACGAAATGACAGAGGGGCTCAAGGAACGCGATTTTGTCAAAGAAACCTTCGGCAAATACGTGACAGAGGAAATACGTGATGAAATCCTTTCCGGAAAGATGTCCTTAGATGGAGAGCTCAAGGAGGTAACCGTGCTTTTCGCCGACCTCAGAAATTTTACTCCAATGGTTGAATCCACCCCTCCCAAAGAAGTAGTGAGGATCATCAACGGCTATTTCAAGGAGATGGATGAGGCCATCAAGCAATACCATGGATTGGTGTTGCAGTATATCGGGGACGAGATTGAGGCCGTATTCGGGGCACCGCTGTTCAGAAAGGACCATCCTGTAATGGCGGTGAAGGCGGCCCAGGAAATGAGAAAACGACTCCTTGCCGTTAATCAGGGTCTTGAAAAGCGTGGTTATCCGCCCCTTGCTCACGGCATCGGCATACACACGGGAGAAGTGTTAGCGGCCAATATTGGCAGCCCGGATCGTTTGTCTTATGCCTTAGTGGGTGACACGGTCAACCTTGCGTCACGGTTGCAGGGATTGAACAAGGAATTCGGCACAGAAATAATTATCAGCGCCACTACCAGGGCCGGCATAAATGGCAAATTTCCATTGAAAGAATTGCCAGCCGCAAGGGTTAAGGGAAAAAGCAGTACAGTGCAGATTTTTGCACTGGCATAACGGAAATCAATGATCGGCAAGAAACTCCTTCGCAATCTTCTGTGCGATGATCGGGGCATTGCCGCCGGAACGGTTGTTGATGATTACGTTTATTTGTGTGTCATCTGCAATGGCCGCTCGCATGATATCCGCGGTTTCATCCACCATTTGCGGGTTCAACATGCCGTCGACCATGGCGCTAAATGGGTGAGCCCGTGCGTAGGCGTCCTGGTAACGCATGCCCCGGGGTGTCATCAGCCGGATGACGGAACGCTTGCCCGCATTCAGAAACTTACGGCCGGAAAGGCTAAACTGCCTGCTCAGCGAAGGGAGCCAGGTCCAGTGGGAGAGCACCTGTCCCACGCCGTGCTTTTCAAGGACCTCAAAGACAGGATCAGTCAATAGTGTTTCAGTTCTTAGTTCTACATGATAGCGCGTATCCTTTGGTATGGCGCTTAAAAATGTATCAAGTTCCCCTGCAAACTCTTTAGGGGAGGGTCGATCCTGTTTTCTCTGGTATTCCTGCTCAAAGATGAGGCCGTCAAGCCAGGCAGCTAAAAGCCCAAGGGCAGGTTCGTAAAATTGGCGGGTAAACACATCAGGGTTCAGATATTCTTCGTTCTCAATATGCCTGCCCTTCCGCCATAATCTTTTCGCAAAAATAGCCTGTGGCACCTTGAGGATCAGGCGATCCGTTTTATTGAGATATTGGGTGTAGGTCCTGAGCACATGGAGATTCTGGGTGGCCTTCCCATCCTTGTCCAGCAGAGGCCTGTAAAAGGTGAAGTCCAATTCGAGGATACGGAAATGCCGGAAATACTCTTCCACGCTTGCCACAGGAAGCACTTCCTCCACAAAAGTCTTACCGCCGACCCTCTTGGATCGACGACCTATCTTATTGGCATAACGCTCTCCTGAATATATTTGTCCGATCCAGCCCGCATACCTGTCGCTTGCTGTTCCCATGAACACATTGGGATGTAGATCGCGAAATCGGAAATGCTCTATGTGTAAGCCAACCTGGTCTGGCATGGTCCCTTACCAGTAAATAAGTTTTATGACTTATGATCCATATCTTTTGGATGGGCACGGTCGATTATATGGCTTTTTTGAAGATCAGACCGGGTATTTCACGAATCTCCCATCATCTTTAGATGTCGCCAATTTCTGCACATTTTTCTCAAGCCACCCGACCTTATCCACGTTTCGCACGTCAAATTCAGGTACATATGGCTTGATATCCAAGAGGGGGGTTCCATCCAAAATGTCTACATCTCTGACATAAAGTATATTCTCTTTCACCCTAATAAGGCGTACAGCCGAGATACCGATGGGGTTTGGCCTACTTGGCCCCCGCATTGCGAAAACACCATGATCCTTATTATCCATGTATGGCTTCTGTTTTAGAGCGGGTTTTTTTGCTAAATGAAAATGATATATCAAAATAATATGAGAAAAGCCTTCGATGTCTGCGAGGCCTTCGACATATTCTGAAAACACCTCAACGGCCCCATCAATGTTTTCCGCACCTTTTGGTTGTATGGGCGTTCCTTTCGGTTCTTTGAACGGAGACTGTATAACTCCTATTGGTTTATAAATTATCTCATTCATTAGTGTATCTTTCTCCCCTCGTTTCTTTCTTAGTATCCGGATTGCTTGCCGGTCATATGCTCTATTTCAACCTTTATTATTACGATTTTTTTGACTGCTTTGTCTGGATACTCATAGGAATTTCTTGAATAGTGCTGCATGATGATATTAAGGGCTTTACGCTTTGACTCTATATCGTCAATAATCGAGCCTTTACCAAAACCAATAACACTCTGATATTTCATGCCCCATCCACAGGCTTCATCGGCCTCCACTATTTCGTGATCAATATCAAACTCGAAACAGACTTTATTATTCTTCCTGAGGATATCTAATTTCCTGCCTTCCCGGGCAGAATGAAAGTACAAAGTATCATCCTCATACCCAAAACAAAGCGGAACAATATATGGACGATTCTCTTCTGAGAAGGCCAAACGGCACACAGATGATCTTAAAATAATCGATTCCATAGCAGTCTTGTCAGTGATTTCCTTCTCTTTTCTTCTCATTTAAATCCCTCTCCATTGTTTTTTCATATGCCCCTTGGATTTCCCAATTTTCTTCCTATTCCCCGACAAACCGTAACCAGATCGCCACCGTAATCCCCCATATTGCATTAAACACAAATACTAAAAGTGGCGTCAGCGCCCCAAGCCCCATTCCCATCATCCCCTGGTCTGCTTTATAGGGAAATACGACAAAGAGTTGTATGATCGTCGGCCCGAGGCTTAATAAAAGGCCCCGCTTTAGGACGCTGCTTCGGAAAACTGGCAGGAGGAAAAGCAATCCCCAGATCCCTCCCCATACAAGGCGGGGGTAAAGCCATACGGGTGACAGATCTGGCGCAATGCGCACTCCCAGAGTTTTTGTGACTCCATAGGCGCCAAATAGCCAGACAGCAAGACTATTTGCCAGACCGCCTAAACATCCGGCAGCAAATATCACTGTGAGTCTTTTCGCAAGTTTTTTCATTCGTAGCCATTCGGATTGCTGGATTGCCAATGCCACGAATCAACGCACATTTCATCAATCCCTCTATCGGCTGACCAATCCAGTTCCTTTTTTGCCGTGGATGGATCAGCATAGCATGATGCGATATCGCCCGCACGCCGACCCTCAATATTATAAGCTATCTTTTTCCCCGAAGCCTTCTCGAACGCTGACACCATCTCCAGAACACTGTATCCTCGGCCGGTGCCCAGGTTATATGTAACAACGCCGGGATTTGACGTAAGTTTCAACAGCGCTGCTAAATGGCCAACAGACAGATCCACAACGTGGATATAGTCTCGAACACCTGTGCCGTCAGGGGTAGGATAATCATTTCCGAATACGGGAAGTTCAGAGAGTTTTCCCACTGCCACCTGGGCAATGTAAGGGAGGAGATTGTTTGGGATCCCATTCGGGTCCTCTCCGATGCGCCCGCTGGGATGCGCCCCTACCGGATTGAAATACCGCAACAGGGCGATATTCCATACTTCATCTGTACGGTGAAGATCCCGCAGGATCTCTTCAATCATCCATTTCGTGCGGCCATATGGATTTGTTGGGGAGAGCGGAAAATCTTCTGTGATTGGAACAGTGTGTGGATCTCCATAAACCGTGGCGGATGAACTGAAAACAATATTTTTAACACCATGTCTTTCCATGACTTCGCAAAGAACTAATGTTCCAGTGACGTTATTATGATAGTAATGGAGGGGAATGGTTACTGATTCACCAACCGCCTTAAGCCCGGCAAAATGAACCACGGCTTCGATGGAAGCACTATCAAAAACAGCTTTTAAAGCCTCCTTGTCGAGCAGATCGACTTTATGAAACTCCAGTGTCTTCCCTGCAAGTTCTTGAACCCTTTTTAATGATTCCTCTTTGCTGTTGGAGAGATTATCAACAACAACAACTTCATACCCCGCTTGCAGAAGTTCCAGACACGTATGGCTACCAATGTAGCCAGCGCCGCCAGTTACTAATATTTTCATAAGCCTTCCTCTATCAAATTTTTCATTGCTAACGCAATACTTGTACTATATACCATACAATAACACATTTGATCAATCTCCTGTGGGTAAAACCCTTACGGGTAAACTCCGGGTTAGGAATTTAGGCGTAAGCCTTTTATGCTACCCCGGCATATTGAGCAGTTACCAATAACCCATTCGAAAACACTATCATGTGCTATTATAAACGATTGGACAAACAGTTTTTAAGATAATGTCCTGCTTATGGCACAAGTGCCTCTCTGACAGCAGCTCTGGCAAGCAAGCGTGTAGAGTCCAGGGTTGGCAATGGACAATCATCGGGAACAACTATCAAAGGAATTTCCGTGCACCCAAGAACCACAGCATCACACCCCCGTTGTTTGAGGTTTTCAATAACATCATTAAAGTACATTCGCGATTTTTCTGAAAATACTGCATTTACCAGTTCTTTAAATATTATTTCATCAATCTTCTCCCGCTCTTTTTCATCCGGTATCTCACATGTTATGCCGAATTTCTCCAGCACTTCCGGGTACACGGGCCCTGTCATAAGATACTTCGTTCCCAGTATCGCTAACCTCTCAAAACCGTTCTGTTTGGCTGTCTCTGCAACCGCTTCTGCAATATGCAACCAGGGTATCGGCGACTCCTGCTTTACCAATTGAAAAGACTGATGAATGGTATTGTCCGGGCAAATGGCAAAATCTGCTCCAACCCTCGCGAGTTTACGCGTCGAAGAGAGCATAAGTTCTGCGACCTTTTCCCAATCACCCGCACGGATATAAACCATGTAATCCGAAAGAGGGTGGGTATGCATTGTTATCTCCGGATGCCGATGTTCACCCATCTCCCGGGGGGCCTCTGCACAAATTGTACGATAACACAGGGCAGCCCCTTCTGCACTGCAACCTACGATCCCGATATGTTTTGCCAATTGTTCCTCCTTTTTGCAGAAAGCAACGGTTATGTGTTGTTCTATTCTGTTATGATTTTGAAACGCTGCTATTGCCCTGTGCGACATTTTTGTGTATGGTTATTCCCAGATTTATCCCAATTGTCAAATTATTTCTACCCAACCCCTTTCCCCTGAAAGCGAGATAATCATGGAAATCATATATCATATTGGATCCATTCCCCTCTTTAAGGGTCTCCCAAGGCCACTGCTTGAAGATCTGGCCATGATCGTAGTGGTTCAGATGTTCAAGAAAAGACAAAACATATTTACGGATGGGGATGATGGAAACGGCTTTTATGTGGTCATATCGGGCAGGGTGAAAATATTCAAAGCCTCATTGGAAGGCAAGGAACAGATCCTTCACATTTTCGGCCCGGGGGAACCCTTTGGAGAGGTTCCGGTTTTTGCGGGTCTTAAATTCCCGGCCAGCGCAGAGTCTATGGAGGAGAGCCGGATCTTTTTTTTCCCAAGGGATGCCTTTATTGGCCTGATCAAAAAAAACCCTGACATTGCCATGAACATGCTGGCTGTCCTATCGAGACGACTCATAAGGTTTACCCAGCTAATTGAAAATCTTTCTCTAAAAGAAGTGCCGGGACGTTTAGCCGCATACCTTCTATACTTGAATGAATTAAATAAAGGGTCTCAAGATCTGGAGCTTGATATTTCCAAGGGTCAATTGGCCAGCCTTTTGGGGACTATTCCTGAGACTCTCTCGCGTATTCTGGGTAGAATGCATAAAACAGGGCTGATTGAGTCCGATGGCCCTCGAATCAAAATTGTGAATGTCCAGGGGCTGGAGGACCTGGCAGTAGCCGGAGGGCGTCTTTAGTTAGTTGTTCTGCATCAGATAGGACACTGTCCTTTCAAGCCCGTCGATGGTGAGTTCAAACATGGGAAATATTTCACGGATCATACTGATGCTGCGGGTGTAAGGCCATTCCGCAGGTAACTTGGGATTTAACCACACAGAGTGAGGAAAGGTTTCGGCAATAAACCGGAGCCGCTCATAACTGGGCTTCATAGTCCTTTCCTCGATGTGGATGGATCCGTCCGTGGCCATCAGTTCATAGGGGGCCATGCTGGCATCGCCCACGATGATAAACCGGGTTTCCGGGTCAAGTCGGATCAAATCATCCACCTTGAAAGGCTTTCTAAACCTGGGGGGGTCCTTCCAGAGATTATCATAGATGGTATTGTGAAAGAAAAAGGTTGTTACCTCTTTGAACTGAGAACGGCTATAATTAAAAAGTGTTTGCACCATCTCCACGTAAGGATCCATAGACCATCCGCCATTGTCTATGGCCAAAATAACCTTGAGGCGATCTTTAAGGCTGCGATCAAAGACAATCTCGATCTCCCCGGCATTCTTCATAGTCTGGTAAATGGTTTTATCGATATTAATCTGGTCTTTGGCGCCCACAGGCACCAGGTTTCTCAACCTTTTCAGGGCCTCTCCAATTTGGGCCTGGGTAAGCGGACCTTCCTGGGAATAATCGCGATATCTTCTGTCCATGGCCACCTTGACCGCGGACTTGTTCCTGGAGACACCCCCGACCCTCATTCCGCCTGGATGGTAGCCTGAATGCCCCACAGGGGATGTCCCTCCCGTGCCGATCCATTTGCCTCCGCCGTGGTGTTCGCCTTTTTGTTCCTTTAACCGATCCAGGAAGTACTGCAGCAACTCCTCCGGATTCAATTTATTCAGAGAGTCTTCATCAATGCCCAGGGCATCTGCGAGGCCCCTGGGATCCTTCAGCCACTCCTCAAGCATGGCCTGAGCCACTTCGGACAGCTCGAATTCGTCGGGTTCTTTGAGTTCAGCCCCTTCAAAATGGTGTGCGAACACCTGGTCATAGAGATCGAAGTATCTTTCGCTCTTAATCAGAATAGAGCGGGAGGCCGTGTAAAAATCATCAATGGACGTGATAAGGCCCATACCAAGGGCCTTTTGAAGTCGCAAGAATGAAGTAGGCGAAACCGGGATGCCTACCTGTTTTAAGAGATAGAAAAAATTGGTAAACATAATTAGTCAGTGGTTGGTCGTCGGTTGTCTGTTGCTATTCAGAATTACGAGCGCTTCGTTGCTAATTACGGACTTTTTGAGACCAAAAATAGCCCAGACACCACTTTTGGACTCAACCCAGCATCGAGTACCCAGTACCCGGCATCCAGTAAACCAGATTATAGTCTCATCCGTGAAATGGAATTGCGAGCAATAGCATAATCCGGGCTCTTCTTAAACAGGACGCCCAGGTAAGGGATATTCCCTTTAACCAGATGCTTTACTTTGAAATCAGGATCTGCCTTCAATGCCCTGATCCAGTTAATCAACTCCCTGGTTGCTGGTTTTTTCTCAATACCCCTGAATTCCCTCATCCGATAGAATGCCCTGATTGCATGGTCCATCAAATCCCTGCTAATGTCAGGAAAATGCACCTGGACAATCTTTCTCATCATATCAGGTTCAGGAAAGGCAATATGATGGAAATTACAGCGTCCCAGAAAAGGGTCCGAGAGGTCTTTTTTTGCATTGGATGTGATAATAATGACGGGCCTGCAATTCGCACTCATGGTTTTGTCGATCTCAATGATATCGAATTCCATCTGATCCAGAACGTCCAGCATATCGTCCTGAAAATCCGTGTCTGCCTTGTCGATTTCGTCAATCAGCAGAATAACCCGTTCGTCAGACACAAAGGACTGGCCTATTTTGCCCATTTTGATATACTCTTCGATATTACTCACATCCCTTTTTGAATCACCAAACCGGCTGTCATTGAGCCTGGTTAAGGTATCATACTGGTACAGGGCATCCACAAGCTTCATGCTCGATTTCACGTTCAGCACGATCAACTTCATATTGAGGGCTTCTGATATTGCATGTGCGAGCATGGTTTTGCCGGTTCCTGGCTCTCCTTTTAGAAGCAGGGGCATTTCAAGGGCCATGGTGATATTCACTATTTGGGCGAGTTCCTCATCCAGGATATACTTGGAGGCTCCGGTGAATTGTTCTGTTGGGCTATATTCTGCAATCATGTATCTACTCCTTAACATAAATGGGATTTTGTCAAACAGGCTATGTATGGAGCATTCGCATCAATACTCTATAAAGCCTCAAAAATTAAGGTAATCACTATTTTAGCCTGGTCAACATAAACGAAGGAGAAATATTATGCCGTTAGCCTTTGATTCCCTCAGCCACGGATCTATAGCTTTTGGTTTTTTTAACATAGATTCGGACATGCTGCTTCTTGATCGCTATTTCTTTTTCTCCACTGACTTCTGCGAACATATTTCCAGTATCGTGGAAAGTGATGAGGAGGGATCTTTTAAGACCTCCTGGCAGGTCTATCATATTGACAATCCGGAAGATATCGGAGACCTCATGGGCGCCATTCATGGGATCCATTATCAAGGCTTCATCGGCGAGATATACCGCCGATTCCCGTTCCCTGAAAGACCCGAAGATTTTAAGCAAAAGCCCGAAGGCGTCAAAACCCGTGCCATTGTGGAGGACATGATTGCAAAGTATGCGGAATATATTGAGATTCCCTTTATTACGGATAAAGAGGCACAAGCGGTTGAAATTGGTGCCTACAGGTTCAGCAGGCCTTCATTTCATGAATTGATCAAATATGTCTGGCGAGGCGGTTATCCCCGCTGGAAAGACGAGGTCAAACCCGATTATGTGCTGGCAATGAAAAGGGAAATCGAGCAGAAAAAAATTGGATTATTCGAAGGTATATTTTTTATCGATCCTCCCTCAGATTGTCACGCGTAAACAGGTAGAGCAGAGACGTCCCGCCCAGACAGGCCGCGCACAGAATCAGTGCCGCGGTAAAGGCATCAGATCCACGTGAAGCATGCGGATAGAAATGCTGCATGAAACTCCCTATTCCCTGTAGAAATACGGCCGGACCAATCATGGTGAAGAAATTTATGCCCGTCATAGCTGTCCCTGCCATTTCTATGGGCATGAGGTCCTTGATATGGGCATACATCAATGACCCTGCCGATCCGAACAGGCCGAAGCCGAAGAAAAGGACGCCCAGAGCCAGAAGACCTGTTCCCGGTGAAAGCATTGCTATGATAAGCGTGACAAAGGAAAGGGCCCCCAGACCACAAAAAACGATCCATTTGCGTGTCATGAAAATCCTGTCCGAAAGTGCACCCCAGGCGGGGCCTCCCAGAATAAGGCCAAGATTCATTAGAAAGATGAGATTCCCTGTATTCACGGCAGAAAGGCCCATGACCTCCATAAGATAAGGCCCGGCCCAGAGAGTCTGAAACGCGGCAAATATACCGTAACGCACAAATGTTCCCAGCGAGATTATCCAGTAATCTCCCTTTCTTAAGAGAAGACCCAGGCCAGAGAATTTCCGGTGCAAAGAGTGGGCAGCCTCAGATGTGGAGGGAACAGGAAACTCTTGCTTTTGTTCAGGCCTGTCGCGCACAATCATGTAAAGAATAAGAGTAATAATAAGATTGATACCCCCGATAAAGACAAAAGTCAGCCGCCAGCCCATCTGCTGAACTAACAAAACCAGGGGGATCGTGGCTGCCATGTTCCCCACAGTCCCAATGGAAAAGACAATCCCGGAAAGGGTAGCGAAACTGAGCGGTCCAAACCACACGGTTACAAGTTTCAAGGTCCCCATAAGGTGGCAGGCCATCCCCACCCCAAGGAAGACACGCCCCACCAACCCGATAGCAAGGGAATCCGCCCAGGCAAATATAAGGGCGCCAATGGTGCCCAAAAGGGAAAGGGCAGTCATCATGCGTCTCGGACCCACTCTATCCAGAAGCATGCTAATAGGTATCTGGGTCAGTGCAAAGGCATAGAAAAAGGACGCAGAGATCAAACCTAACCCTTGAGTATTTAGAGACAGATCTTTGGTGAGTTGTGGGGCAATAACCGCATTGGAGGCACGATAAAATTGGGACAGAAAAAAGCCCAATGAAGTGATAGCGAAAATGGCCCAACGACGGGACATGGCACCTCTCAGCAGGCAGGACCGTTGGCCCTCTAAAGAAATTTTAAATTCACGGAAATATTGTACACCGCCAATCGGGAAAAGAGCTGAGCCAGAGTGAGAATTGATCCTGTTCGATAAAATAAATCTGTGGTGAGTTGAAATATATTGAACGGGTGAGGTAAGGTCAAGGGGAAACGGGGCTGACTAATTGAGTTTATATTTGAACCGTGTTATTTCTTATGCCTAAGGCTATTACGTAACAATATTTTCGGAGTTAGACGTGGGTTCGATAAATAAGACCATCAAGAAGGTCAGGCATACCATCATAAAGTACAATATGATCAGGGACGGTGACCGGGTTGTTGTGGCCGTTTCAGGCGGGCCAGACTCTGTCTGTCTACTGGACATCCTCCAGGAACTTGAAGATGAGTTAGGGATCGAATTGGTGGTAGCCCATTTTGATCACGGGCTTAGGCCAGGTGAAGACGAGGCTGAGAACAGGTTTGTCGAATCCCTGGCCGCGGCCCTCAATCTCCCGTTTGAGACAAAAAAAGCAGATCCCGGCATGGGCCAAGAAAGCGCATCTCTTGAGGAAAGGGCCAGGCACGCCAGGTACCAGTTTCTTGAAGAGGTGAAGGAGAAATTTTCTGCCCAAAAAATTGCGACCGGCCATAATCTAAACGATCAAGCCGAGACAGTCCTTATGAGGCTTTTGCGAGGTAGCGGACCCTCAGGGCTTGCAGGGATACCGCCGTGCAGGGAGGAAAAGATCATCAGGCCTCTGATCGAAATAACCCGTGGGGAGATCGAATCCTACCTTGAGCTCAAGGGGCTCACCCATATGACTGACTCCTCAAATCTTCAAGCCTGCTATTTGAGGAACAAAATTCGCCTGGAGCTCCTCCCCCGCCTCAGGGAATACCAGCCTCGTATCGTGGAACTGCTGGGGAGGACGGCAGATATCATGAGAAACGATGAGGCCTGGCTGGCGGCCAGGGCCGAAGAGTGGGTAGAGAGGTCGACTGAGACCAGGGGCGATGGGGAAATCCGGATACCTTTATCTTCGTTCATAATACTTCCAGAGGCGTTGAAGAACCGTGTCATCAGGTATGCCTTAAAAATGACAGGGGGGAGCCTTCGACGTGTGAGTCTGCGGCACATAGAGGCCATTAATCAAATGGCAATGGGGGAAAAACCTCAGGCCCTGGTTAATCTTCCGAACGGCATAATTGCAAAGAAAGTGTATGACAGACTGGTCTTCACCGGAACGAAGGACACTCGATCCGAGGGCTTTTGCTATCTCTTGGACGGGCCGGGCAAGTTTGATCTGACAGCCTTAGGGCGCACAATTTTGCTTACAGAGATGGAAAAGGCGGCACTGTCTGACATGGGGGCCTCCCGGTGGTGCGCGTTCCTGAACGCAGACCACCTGATATATCCTTTGATGATCAGAAATGTCCGACCCGGAGATAAGTTTGTTCCCTTCGGTATGAGCGGGCACAAGAAGCTCAAGGACTTCTTTATGGACCTCAAAGTGCCCTCCGAGGCCAGGGCTCAAACACCGATTTTGTTCTGCCGGGATATTCCGATTTGGGTATGCGGCTTTAGGATTGACGACCGTTTCAAAATCTTACCCGATACTAAAAAGATCTTGAAGGTTACATTTGATGCAGATTGATTTCAGGGACGGTTGGAAATTAACCTATTCGCTCCACCCATCCGTGAGTATCGGCCTTTTCTCCGTATTGTAGGGCCACGATTTCATCGTAGAGCTTTTGAGAGAGGTCTCCCATTTTACCTCCAGCCACGATATGGTCTTCTCCTTTGTAAGTCATCTGCCCCACTGGCGATATCACGGCCGCTGTACCTGTGCCAAAGGCCTCCTTCAGGGTCCCGTTCCTGGCGGCCTCCACAATTTCGTCTATGGCAAGACTCCTCTCTGACACTTTCATACCCCAGCCCTTCACCAGCTCTATGACCGAATCCCTTGTAATTCCTGGCAGGATGCTGCCGTCAAGCGGGGCAGTAATCACCTCCTCATTAATAAGAAAAAACATGTTCATAGTTCCAACTTCTTCCACGTATTTGTGCTCCTTGGCATCCAGCCACAATACCTGGGTAAAGCCTTTTTCTTTTGCTTTTTCAGTTGCCAGCAGGCTGCTCGCATAATTGCCCGCGGTTTTAGCATCACCGATTCCACCATGGGCAGCCCGGACATAGAAATCCTCCACATAAATCGTGACCGGGTTCAGGCCTTCCTTGAAATAGGGCCCTACGGGTCCAATAATAATGAAGAACAAATAAGTGGCGGAGGGGCGAACTCCTAAGTGTGGTTCAGTGGCAAGCATGGTGGGTCTGATGTACAGAGACGTCCCTTCACTCCTTGGGATCCATTCTTTATCAAGGAGAATGAGTTTTTTCATGCCTTCCATGGCCAGTTCTATATCCATTTCGGGCATACAGAGTCTTACAGCGGAGCGATTGAGTCTTTTAAAATTATCCCTTGCTCTAAAGAGATAAATTCCCCCATCTCTTCCTCCGTAAGCCTTTAGCCCTTCAAATATCTCCTGCCCATAATGAATGCCCATGGCAGCAGGGTCAATTGAGATATTGCGGTATGGTTCTACGCGGGGATTGTGCCAGCCGGTTCCGGATTCATAGTCCATGAGGAACATGTGGTCTGTGAAAATATCGCCAAACCCAATTTGAGACTCATCTGCGGGTCTTGGTTTCAGATCGCTATCATTAGCTTGTGTGACTTTGATTTCCATAACTCTCTCCTTCTGGCCTTTGTTTTGATTTTTTAAGATGACACTTTCTAATTTGTTTCAAGTCTTGTCAAGTTGATTTTCTTAGCATCCCATTCCCTCAATTTCCCAGAACCCCTGGCCCAGACCGTTTACTCACCGTTTTCGTTATACAATGGCTAAATTTAAAAATGCGGCCAATAATATTCTACACCAATTAAGTCGCACCTCCCGATCCCATCTCGGTCTCGGGACGGGGAGGGCGGGCCAGTATTCCAGCACTACATCCTTCTCCCCGGCTCTTAAGCGCTGCTACAGGACCCACAATTTTGATTGACAAGACAGGTCATATTAGATTATTAATTTATATCAGAATTCAAGGCAGTTGCAAATATTAGCTAAAAAATCTTGATAATAAAAGGGCACAAAGACTCAAATTTTGAAGACCCGCTTCTGTCTTTGACGGTATGAATTGAACTTTCTGCATAGAGTTCTGGGCCACTGGAACCCAATAGATGCATAGAAATAACACCATGAATAGAAAAGCCGTGTTCTTCGGTTTTGGCGCTATTGTTGTCGGACTCCTTTTTGTAACATGGGGAAATTGTCTTGCCCAGGAGCCAAAAAAAATCCTGAGCATTGAAGCATATGATATGCTCAACACTGTACCAGACACTTACCTCATTGATGTGAGAACAAGGGCTGAATACCAATTTGTGGGCCACCCTATCAGTGCATACCTGTTTCCTTACGTTTTCATGACCCAGGAGTTTGGTAAAAAGGATGAGCAGTACGGATATCGATTCAATGTGAAAAACAAAGACTTTATTTCAGAGATAAGCAAAATCTTTAAGAAGACTGATAATCTGCTGATCATCTGCCGTGACGGCACGCGAAGTGCTGCCGCTGCCAAGGACCTTCTGGGGGCTGGCTTTAGAAATACAGTGCATGTGGAAGATGGTTTTGAAGGATCGAAATTCCCTCGCTTCAAAGACAGCAATAAGCATAAATTTTATCGGCAGCTTGCAAAAAGGAATAAGATTTACGGCTTTGACCACAGACGGCACTATGGTTGGCAGTGGTGGGGGCTTCCCTGGACCTACAAGATTGACCCGAAATATATTTATCCCCCGGACCTGAAGTTGTCCAAGCAATAGATGGCTTGGCTGCGGCACTTTTCTTCCCTTAATATCGTTCTCCCGGATTACCCTTGATACCTCCAACCCATAGTAACACCTGGCGAAAGCACCTGAAACTAATGTAGTAATTGTTATTCTGCTGGCCTTCCTGTTGACAAAGTGACCTGGCGGTATTAGGTTTACTGGAAATAAATTAGCGAAAAGGAGATTTAGGATGGCTGATGTATTGCAGGTGACGGATGATACCTTTGAAGAAGAAATCATAAAATCCGATATCCCGGCCATGGTTGATTTTTGGGCGGAATGGTGCGGACCATGCAAAATGGTATCGCCCGTGGTGGAGGAATTAGCAAAAGAATATGAAGGCAAGATAAAAATTGCAAGCATGGATGTGGACGGGAATCGTCAAACTCCAGGGAAATTCGGGATCAGGAATATCCCGACACTCATTCTCTTTAAGGGAGGAGAAGTAACTCAGACGATCGTTGGTGCCCATCCCAAGAGTCACCTTGATGAAGAACTTAAAAAACTTCTCTAAGAGTGCTTGAGACCTTAAACCATTTTTCAGTATGCACCCGGGCCCTGCCATAAGGGAAAAGGCGGGGCTCTTTTTCTATGAATGCAGAGTGTTAATATGGAAGATTTGATTATAATAGGAGCAGGGCCTGCCGGGCTGACCGCAGGTCTTTATGCTGCAAGGGCACGGCTTAAAACCCTCATGTTAGAGAAACTTTCCCCAGGGGGACAAGTCCTGATGACCGATTGGGTGGAAAATTATCCAGGCTTTCCGGATGGAATCTCAGGGTTTGAACTCATGGACAAAATGAGACGCCAGGCTGAAAAATTTGGGCTTGACATTAAAAGCACGGAAGTTTCCCGATTGGATGTTTTAAAGGAGAAACAAATCCTCGCCACCGATAACGGAACCCTGGAATCCAAGGCCATAATACTGGCTTGTGGCGCGACTCCCCAGAGACTTGGGATTGAAGGCGAATCTCTTCTGACTGGGAAGGGCGTTTCCTACTGTGCGACCTGTGACGGACCTTTTTATAGGGAGCAAGAGGTTGCCGTCATTGGGGGTGGAGATACTGCCGTGGAGGAAGCCCTTTTTTTGACAAAGTTTGCAAGCAAGATTTATCTCGTGCACCGGCGAGACAAGCTGAGGGCCACAAAATTACTTCAGGAGCGTGCCTGGTCAGAAGAGAAGATAGAGATTATCTGGGATAGTATACCAAAAAGGATTGTGGGAGAGGCCGGGGTAGAGGGAATAGATTTGAAAAATGTGAAAACCGGTGAAGAATCACACCTTCCCGTTCAGGGGGTTTTTGTGTTTATTGGTTACAGGCCTAATAACGAGCTTGTAAAAAACCTACTGGAATTGGATGAACGTGGCTTTGTAGTTACGAACAAATTCATGGAAACCTCTGAGGTGGGTGTTTTTGCCGCGGGTGACGTAAGATCAAAGCTGCTCCGCCAGATATCCACAGCCGTTGGCGATGGGGCCACTGCCGCTTTTGCGGCTGAAAGATACCTTGAGAGTCTTAAGTAATTCGTTATCCTTTTAATGAACGGGTTTCATGCTATGATGAAATGGCTCTTTGCCGGGATTTTCCTGGTTTTTTCTCTTGGCGGTTGTGCCTGGTTCGACCGGTTTTTTGGGGAAGACGTAGAAAAATCCCCGGCCGAACTCATGAACGATGGCATGGAAAACATTGAACGGGGACGCTATTCAGCAGCAACCGAGGACTTTCAGAATTTAAAGGACAGGTATCCTTACAGCAAGTTCGCAATCACGGCTGAGATCAAGCTGGCCGATACCCTT
>JAIWDV010000009.1:0-15227 GCA_048632525.1 Bacteroidales bacterium
AAGGTTCCTCCTCGCGGCGCCGGGTTTCAAGTGGCTCTGGAATTTTGACCGTCTCATGAGGTACACCGATTTGCTGGGCTAACGGACCGCGGGCAGCCACCAGGGAGACCCGAGCTACTGCCTGCAGCAGGATAAGATCCTCCTCAGCAATCTGGTCAACGACCCGGAGGAACACTCCTCCGGTTTGATCGTTTCCTGTGTAGATGCTAGAGGATTGAATCAGCCGTTCCAATCGTTCCATGAGCGGCTGTTCATAGCTGCTCGATTCCTCATTAAGCACGACGAGATCTGTCAGCAGACCGTGCTGCCGCCAATAGGCCTGAGCCTGGAGCATTTGCCGGACAAGACCCAAATCACCGACATCGGAAATCGTGATTAACAAGATCGGCAAGTCCCCGGATATGCCATATGTCCAGAGTCCGGATTGTCCTTTTTGATTCTCCTCGATGCGATCGGTGGGAGGGCGTAAGTATGCCGATGGGTACAGCAAGTACCCCGCAAGTTTTTGGAACCGGCGGGCTTGATCGGGATGGATACGAAGGGATCGCAGATTAAGCTGAGTGGACGCCCAGGCAATTTCAAAAGCACGTTCAATAACTGCTGAATCATGGTATTTTCGAGCCAAACGCAAGGCTTTTTCGCGATCCTCAGCGACACCGAGGATGGCGACGAGTTGAGCACTCTCACCAGGGGCTAAAATAACCTCCCGGCGGATACTGAACACCGGGTCAAGCACATAGCCTTCGTTATTTCCCAATTTTGTCTCGATCGCCAGGGGAGTTCTTAAGGATTGACCACGTCCAATGAACACCCGCCGATCGGTCTCAAACTGAGGTAATCCCGGTTGTGTTGTACTGCCTATCAAATCCAAGCTGTGGATGGCATAGATGGGCGGATCATCTTCCTGTCGGGGACGTCGATAGGCAAGCAGGGCTTGGCTGGTTGGGACCGCTTCCGTCTGAATAAACAACTTGTTAAAGGCTGGATGCTGGCGATCGGCTACGTGTGAGGACATGGCGAGTTCGTAATAACTGGTTGCCTGTATTCGCCGATTGCGCAGGGATCGATTTATAAGGGTGATCCTGCGGATCTCGACATCATCCTCGGGAGAGACAATCAACTCGGTCCGGGTTTCGAGTCCGTTGTCTCGCCGACGATACTCGGCCCGATCGAGTGGGAAGTGTACCGAATACCGGTCGGGTTCTCGATCTGTGGGGTGGTACAGATTCGACCAGACCTCACCGCTGTCCGTATCTCTCAGGTACAGGAAGGAACCGTAAGCATCCTTCGTGGGATCCGCAAGCCAGCGGGTGACGTCCATATCCTTCCAGCGGGTGTAACCACCGCCTGCGGTGGTCGTCATTGTCGAGAGCTGTCCATTCGACAGGAGTTGGACCTTGGGTGTGATGCTGTGGGGGGTCTCAAATTTGCTGACCGAAGGAGAGCCAATCATTGACTCAACTCGGGAGGGTATTTCTTCACGGGTTGAGATGTAATGAATAGGCGGCGAGACAGGGACTCGTTCGTAAAGAAGCGGTTCAGCTGCCTTGACGCGGGGATCTTTATGGAAGCGACGCTGCATCGTGTTATCGAAGAGGAAGTTCGTTAAAGCCAGGAATGCCATGCCCTGATGGTGTGCCATGTATGCCCGCACGATAACCCCGGGTTCGGCCCCCGACTTTGGTCTGCGATTGAAATCGATCGCCTCGAAGTAACCGTAATCATTAAGCAGCCCATGCTTCTTAAGACGTGCAAGGTTCTTGACAGCGGCGTGTGGTTCCAGACCGACTGCGAGCAAGGTGGCGTAGGGGGCAACCACCAGGTCCTCATCCAGGCCACGTTTTAAACCCAACCAGGGAACACCGAAAGCTTTGTATTGATAAGTTTTATTCAAATCCAGGTCACCATAAGCTGATTCGGAGATTCCCCAAGGTACCCGTCGATTTCGACCATAGGCCATCTGCAAGGCGGCGGCCTCCCGCGTGGCTTGATCAAGTAACGAGTTGGGATAGGATCGCTGGAGCAGGAGAGGCATCAGGTACTCAAACATGGTCCCGGTCCAACTAAGAAGTACGCGATGCTGACCATGCGAACTATAGGGCCGATTTAACGCAAGCCAGTGGTCAATCGGAACATCACCGCGAGCGATGGCGACATAACTGCCCAGGCGTGATTCGCTAGCAAGCAGATCGTAATAAGAACCGTCAAACTTATTGGCGGTCACGTTGTACCCGATAGAAAACAAACTCCTGGTGGGGTCATACAGGAAACCCAGGTTGATTTCAGCTGAGAATATGCGCAACGTTTCCCCCAGCTTCTCTCCCAGGGCAAACATTTCACTTGAGAACCATTTTGCGCGCCCGTAGGATTCAAAAAGCCGTTCCAGCCAATCTTTGAGATCAGGCTGATTCGTCACTTCTGCCGGGATGGCAATCAGATTAAAGCCTTTCTTCAGGTGAACAGCAACAGGGCGAGACAATGGATCAGAAGGATCAGTTTCTCCGGCATCCATACGGCCATTGTAGTTGGCATCTTCCATGCCATCCGGGATACTGTCCTCATCGCTGTCCACGTCTAATGGGTCGGTTTTGCTTGCCGGATCAAGGTCAGGCTGAAATACACCTGTGTTTGTATCTGGTACAATGTCTGCCAGGGTATAACCCAGCTCGGTTCCATCCTGAATGCCGTCACCGTCCGTATCTATACTGCAAGGATTGGTTTCACCGGGATCTACGACGCCATTATGGTTTACATCCTCAATGCCATCAGAAATGCCATCATCGTCGGTATCCGCATCATTTGGATCTGTGCAGGTTGTATTTTCAAGACTGTCGGGCAAGTCGTCACCGTCGGTATCATTTAAAGGTTTCGTTGCATTGACGAATGCGGCATTCGCATATGGACTCATATCATCATCATTGGAATAGACAATGATTTGCTCTTGATCGCTGGATCCTGGTAGCTGACCCCAGTCAATGCTTACGGTAATGACCTGTGATCCTCCTGGTGCTATTGTCAGAGGCGCTGTCGGAACCCAATCAAGCCAGGCATCGCCATCGCGTTTTGCCATTGACGTAATTTCCAGGTCTGCGTTGCCGTCGTTATAGACAACGAACCCAGCACGTGCTTTAGCAACAGCTTGGGCAGCATTAATGAGTCCGTGACCATGAAATTCGTCCCATCCTTGAACATCTTCTGTTACATCTCCGATTTGGTCTTCAGCCGTTGTTTCGATTATGCTACGCACCTGCGTTGCGGATAAGTCGGGGTTAAGATGGAGAATCATTGCAGCGAGACCTGCAACATGCGGCGTCGCGGCGCTAGTGCCATTGAAACTATTCTTCCAATCCGAATTCGAGTCTCTATCAAGCGTCAGAATGGAGTCCCCGCTTGCTCCCACATTACCCTGGCCCGGGGCGCAAATATCTACAGTACTCCCATGGTTGCTTCCCCACGACCATTTGGGTTCTGTAACGCGTAGGTCGTCGTCATCCACGGCCGCGACTGATATATAGTACGGAATCGCTGACGGATAGTGATTGTCCGCATCACCATCATCATTTCCAGCCGCCGCGCATACAATGACTCCGTGGTTTTCGGCATAAGCGGCGGCATCAAGCTCCCACTGATAGGCAGCGGTGCGATAATCACCGAGACTAAGACTGATGACATCGGCATTGTGATCGACGCCCCAGTACACTCCTTCTGTGTAGTTATATATACGCACTTCATTATCGGCATTCAGCCCATAACCATTTACGGGAATAATGGTCACCGGAGCGATCCCCGCAATAATTTCATTATTGTTGCGGATGGCTCCAATGATCCCCGCGCAGGAGGTCCCATGTCCACTTTCATCATCATTGTCGGGATCAGTATCCCCATATGCATCACCGTTTGACGCGTAAACGTCGACCGCATCCGCTGTTCTTCCCAATAATTCGTTATGTGTAATTCTAACGCCAGTATCCATAACACATACTCTTACCCCGGAAGGGCTATTTCCTGAAATGTCCCATGTGGTTGGCATTCCGATTCGCTCAAGGTTCCACATACGGTCATAAAGGCTATCATTGGGTGCCGCGCAAGGCTGGCTCACGGGGTTTGGATGGGCGTATACTACATCAGAGCGCTTCATTAGCGTCAAACATATTTCCCGAACATTTGTTCCGGGGCTGAGTTCGAGATAGAACATCCCGATAGGTCCAACCTCTTCATAAGCATCTTCAACAGTCGCGGAAAAAAAAGCCTCGTCTTTTGGTTCAAGAGGGCCTGTGCTCATCATCAAAGACTTGCCTTCGGCTATATTCACGACAGCACTATACGCTTTAGCCCTTCCCGAAACGGACGGGCGTATCGAAATAATCTCGTCCGGGAAAGATTGCCCAAACGATGCAATGATTGACGGATCCATGACGGAAGGCATAGATGGTCTCGAGCATAGTCGCACAGCGTGCAAACTTGATGCAATCTGCGGCTTGAACCGAACAATCACCTCATCCGGCACCACTTCACCCAAGTCGGCCCGGGAGTCCGCCAAGTCTAAAGACCGGACTTCACCCGCAAAGAGTGGACTTTGTGTACCCCCCTGTTGAGCAACTTCAGTAACAACCCAGGATTCATCAAGATTAATAGCAAGGGACGTTGGTTGGATACGAATTATTGGTTCAATGGTTGTCCATGGATAATAGTCCACATGGTCGCTGACTTTATCCCCCTGTTCCTCTGGATTGTAAAGACCGCCTGTGGCACGGTCATCCGACGGATCAAGAGGGCCGGATACATGACCCCAATCACAGTTTTCGGCGTTAATGCTTGTGGTTGTTATAGCGTTATGAATGCCATAGGATGAATTGCCTGAAATTACACAATTCTTCGCACTGAAACTCACGCTGGAAGAAGAGTAGATTCCGGTTGTATGACCAGTGATTGTACACCCTGTAATAGTCGGTTCCGAGGTGCCCGCCACACTGACTCCATAGTAAAAGTTGTTCCTGATCGTACAGTTTGTTATGACCGGAGAGGAATTGACAGTGTATATGCCTGCATAATAACCTGTATAACCACCATATTCAACAACACAGTAATCCAGTACACCGCTGCTGCCCTCATTAAAACGTATCCCTCCCCACTGCCTTGCCGCAGGTTCAGCCTGATTAGACGTAAACACAATCGGCTCATCACTCGTACCATCCGCAACAAGGGAGCTGGATACATAAAGATAATAACCGGAATTGACAAACTTCACAGTAACGCCGGGATTTATCGTCAGTGTGACACCTTCGGGAATCGAAATTGAACCGGTGACAATATAGGGGCTTCCACCAGTAGTCCACGTGGTATCATTGGTCAATGTACCGCTTACATGGCTTCCCCCGGAAATCCACAACCATTCAGCAGCAGCACCAAGGTAGTTATCATGCGATACAGTAACATAGACATAGCCTGATTCACCGGGGGCCGTTATCTCTCGACTATAATCTCCGTACGAATCTGTAGTTGTGGTCCATGTACCACTGCTTGTAATAATTCCCACTGACCCATTTTGTACAGGTTGTCCGTCCTGATACTCTGCATGGCCTGAAACGGTTACAGGAGAGCCTGTGGTGGGAGATGATGGGTCAAACGTTATACTAACGGCAATTGATACATTATTTACAAAATAGTAAATTTCAGTCCAATCCGAGGTATTGCCGGCCTTATCTGTTGCATTAGTTCTGACCCATACCTGACTATCTCCAATCCCTGCCCCTACTGTATCAAATCGAAGCCCCCAGCCATCCGCCTCATAAACATCCTTCCCAGTCTCAGAATCAGGCCCCGGGAGCGGGTACCAATTAACATGGTCAGTGGAATACTCAAATATTACATGTAGGATGCCGCTTTCATCTTCTGGCAGGGCAGTGATTTTGAACAGCCCTGTTTTTTTGGCACCTTCCAGAGGTGAGTCAATGATAATATCCGGGGGTTCGGGAACAGAAGCTCTTAATTTTGTGTATTGGTCTTCTTCTGTGTCGTATCCTCCACGTTGAACAACAGGGAGCACTTCGATGTTTGGATCTGGTTCGGGGCAAGTATCTCCGGCACCACAACCAATATCCAACACAGAATATGGGACGAAATTATGCTCATCTGGGTAATCTACGATGCTGTAGTGATCCTGGTTTTTACCCCAAACATCTATTCCGTTCATTTCGTAAACAATCTCTACAAGACCATCGCACCTTAGGTTGTCAATATCATCAATTGTCCCCTCCCAACTGCCGACACCTGCACCATCCACCTGGCCCCAACAAGTATAATAAATTGGAAATTTATCGCGAAGTTGTTCCAAGGTGCTGATCATATTTTCTCTTTGTTCAGCGGTTAGCGGGAGATTTGAAGAATATGCACCCAAATATTCAACAGTACTTCTCTTAAAATTGTCAAAAGAATCTTCCCTAACAACATGTTTACATGTTACAAAATTCCACCAAGAACCGACATTAACATGAATAATCCGGTGGGTTTCTCCAAGTAACTTATAATAGACACCTGCGTGGTTATAGGGGATGCCAAAAAATGCATAATAAGTCTGTCTATATATCGCATCCCCCACTTCCTGAGCAGATGTATTCCCAACATTAACGTCATCATTATAATCAGCATAAACGGAATTGAACGAACAGAATAAGAGAGTAATTACTAAAGAAATCAGAAGCGTTCTTCGCAAGTTTATGATATCTAAGATATTTTTCATCATCTACCCCTCAATGTTACCCAACAAAGAAGCCCGCCTTACACCCCGAAATAAACGCATTAGGCTTATTCTGCTGATTTTTTACGCGATAGTTCCTCTTTAGCCTCTAATCTATTCAGGTATCTATGAATAACCCCTTTTATATCCTTATTATCTTCTCTCTCGTTGAATTCAATCAATTTTTCTTTTACCTTTGGCCCGCCTATCTTGCACAATGTTTCAACTATCTCTTTGCGTGCCTTTAAATCCGAATCACGCCAAATGCCGGCGAGGGGTTCTATTGCTTTTGTACTGCGAATCACCCCTAATGCCTTTATAGTCTGAATAAGTGGGCCTTCCTCTTTGCCATCCACAATATCTAACAAAAGATCTTCATTTCTTTTCAGCGCATTCTTGCAGGACCCCGTATCGAACCTTGAAATATTCTCAACTAATGGTTCAACAATATCACTTGTGCCGATCAAACCGAGGGAATAGGCCGTTGTTCCGTATACCTGACGATATGGCGTATTTTTCAAGACTTCCGACAAAGGCAAAAGTGCTCTTCTATCTCTTAAAACACCCAGAGCACCTACAATGCTGCGCTGCATTTCTGCAGAAAAATGATCCATTTCCTGCAACATTGCAAGCAGCACGGGGACGGCTCTCTTATCCTGAATTTTTGCCAAACCAGAGGCTGAAACATTTCGCACAGGCATGCTTTCGTTTTCATCCCGCAAGAACGCCAGCAACTGGGAGCAGTATTCCGTCCTAACCCCATTATCAATCACACCTTTTTCAAGAAACAAGAAGACGATACTGGTAAGCCTGGTAATGGTCATCGCTCTAATTTCAGGACTGTTCTGTTTATCTTCAATCAAAAGTCTGAGGATATTAATTGCTCCCTGAGCATCGTTATCATCTATCGACCTCTTAAAAGCCCCCAATGCGTCAATCATGATGAAACGAAATTCTCTGCTCCTTGTTTTATCAAGAATGCCGTCAATAATATCATCAAAGGGTGGAGAAGATTTCCATTTGCCCTTTAATGCCCCAATAATCAAATAGGCCAGTTCTTTGTCATTGGCTTTGCACGCCTGATCCAGCATTACCATTACTTCATTCGAATCCAAATTATTCAGATGCTCAATAGTAACAGCTTCTTTTTGCACAGTATTTTCCTTTGCTGCTGATGTGATCAGGGGGAAAAAGAAAAAAATCAGGAAAAAAAGAAAGCTAAGTCCTCTCAAGCTTTTAAGGGAATTCCTTGAGATCTTCTGTCGAATCTGTGTTTTTATCCGCATGTAACTATTACCTCCTAAAAAGCGAGAAAAACCGGATGAATGGCAACCATAGCAGTGAAGTTTCCAGGGTCGCCCATTAATTTTGAATTATTGAAAGTAAATATTTAATATCCGTCCCTATTGCGCTGGTAACTTTGTTAACTTACCCATCAAGAAGCCACTGGCGCTTAATACACCTTTTGGTTTTATCAGGCTGTGTTATCTCTACCCCGGTTGTTTCAGGATTATCACATACCGGCTTGTAACACCGAGTATCCTTTTCTTCTGCATTGCGGAGACTACTACTGCGCTGAAGCGTTGCGCGGACATGGGAGCCTGGATGATATGGGTGTGCTGCCAGCCGGTTTTGTTTAGAATCCGAAGGTAGTCGTCTATCAGGATTGCTCCTTTGCGGGATTCTTCTGCCGCTGGTTTGTTCTGAAAATCCCGCCAGTCCGCGTTGATAAAAGCAAGCTTTGTCGTCTTTTTGGCATTGAGTTTCAGGAGAGCAAAGAATTCCTCAAGGAATTCAAGGTATTCTTTTTTCGGCAGTCCGGATATGCTTTTCCTGTCATAGTCGGCGGCTTTTTTGTCAAAGTATGGCGGGTCAAAGATGACAAGGTCGGCTTTTTCTTTTGAGCTTACAGGCCAGGATAGCTGTTGATCTGATGAGTGAGTCCATGAGTGAGGTTCGATTTCGGGGCGTGTGTCCGGCCGGTCTGTCATATCAAAGGCCCAGCATCTGCGGCTTAAGGCAAGGCAGGTGTCAGGCGTCACGCCTCCTCCTGCCATGGGGTCAAGGATCAGATCATTCTGGTTTGAGAAGTAGTAGAGGATGTGTGCTATCAGTTGCGCGGGGATGCGCCCGGGCCAGTCATCTCCAAATCGTTTGTCACAATCATTCCATTCCCACTGGTCCCATGTCCTCAGTCCCCAGCCAATCTCCTTGAATCTTTCAATGTCTTCTTTATCTTCCATGGCCAGTGACCAGACCATTGGTTCTGTCCAATTGTGTTTTTCGGCTACCTGAGAAACTGTGAAGCCTCTGGATAGGTCGCTATTTACCGGATTTGGCAGTGTTGCCATTTTCGGTAAATGGCCGGATATTGTCTGTTGTGGCGCGCCCAATCTCTTTGCGATCCTGTCCTGTGGGATGCCGAGGCGATTCATGCGGAATATCTTGAGCTCGATGCCCAATCGGTTTGCGGCCCTGAGGTCGGATATGTATAAGTCCACTGTTCGTCTCGCGCGACCGATGGCCTTTCCGATATCTGAAGATGTCAGGGCAGGGTTCTTATTGTACGCGCGTCTTGCAGTGTTTCTTGCCTCGTCTTCTGTCAACTGTTTCGGGCCGATGGCCTTTTTTGCGGCGTAGAGCAGTGGATCATTCCCATCCAGGTTTTTTATGACCGCTTCGGCCTCTGCTACCCCGGTTGACTTGTAGGCGCCCCATCTGTGAGCACCATCAAGCAGACGATATCTGCCGGGCTTGTCGGGGTCGGGCTCCACTTCGATGGGATCAAACTTGAAGCCGTCTCTGATATTCTCGGCGAATATGCCGACACGCCTGGGATCGATTCCCTTTCTCGGATAAATATCTTCATCAAGGATGATTGAGGAGATGGGGATTTTGGTTGTTTGTTGAGTCATATTATATTGCCACGGATTATTTTTGCCGCAGATTTACGCGGATATGTAAAGATATTCCAGATGCTCCTCGCGGTCCGTATATACCTCACGGGGAACAAGCGGCCGGATGGCCCATCTAAAATCTGTCCTTTTGTCAAAAAAATTGTTTCCCTTTGTTTTCATTTTCTCTCCAAAACAAATATTAAGAAAAGCGCTTACTGAAAATCCGCAACTTCTTGTTTCATGAAAATAAAATATCCTTCACCTGGAATAATCGGAAAATTAACTCCTGCATGTTGCCCTTCCGGGCCGAAGGCGGCTGTCTCGAATGCGCCTTTAGAGGTATTGAAGCGCTGGATCGAGGTTACCACATCATCGCCGAGTTCCTCTAACAATTTAAAGGCGGTCAGATCATCCGGCGTTGCGGGGTGGCCGACAAGGTTCAGGCCCGTTGTCAGATTAAGCATAGGGCTGGTCGAAGAGCCAGGAAAGACCACGACCTTATCTTTCTTCATCCGCACGATATATCCTTCGCCTGCCACGATCGCAAAGTCGTTATCACTTTCGAAGTCACAGAACTCAAAGCGCTGGGTGGTCGTATTGAAACGCGCAATGCTCTCAACCTCGTCCGGCGTGAACAGGCTGTTGAGCAATTTCTTGCAGGTAGCATATTCAGAGGGCACTGCCGCGGGATATGAAAAAAGATTAAATCCTTTTTTAAAGGCAACTTCGCGCCCTTCATCAACAAGGACGATAGTGTCGCTCATGCTCAGTACAGTTCCTGCACCATTGCGGATTTCGGCAAAAACCTCCTTGATACCACTGCCGGGGCTAAGTTCCCAGGCAGCAATGTCGGAAGAAAATGCCTGCCAGTCGGTCCAAGGACCGTTTCCGTTCCTTAAACGCATATCCACCGCCCAATTCCTGCCGTATAAATAGAGCTGGACATTACGGCTATGGGTTTGACAGGCCTCCCGATCTATAACGACCGGAAAGACGTAACTGCGGCGGCCGAAATTTTGTGTCCAATAATGAAAAAAGGGACCCTTGCCGAAGGTGTCAGCGTTGCAGTCGCTGTCACTGTCAAGTCGAACGGTTGCGCTGTCACCAGCGTCATAAACATAGCCGATACCTAACTCACAGGCCACACTGGAAAGGATGTTTGCACGGTGACCGGCGCTATACATCAAAGCGTCTATTACCGCCTCCGGCGTGGAATAGCCGCAGGCAATGTTCTCTGCGGCATAGTTCCATGTATAGCCGGCGCTTGACATCCGTTCCCACGGCTTAGCGCCGCTGTCCAAGTCGCAGTGTGCGAAGAAATTACGGCTCGCCATATTTGAACTGTGGGTTTCAGCGGCATTGTCGAGCAAGTCGTTGCGCTTAAGGGGCGGAAGCTGGCCATTATCCCAGCGTGCTTGGTTTACAAGTTCCATTGCCTGGTCCTCGAAGCTTGGACTTATTTCCAACTGAGTCGCTTGGCCTTCCGGCCTCGAAGAAAAGGGCTTGACAAACAAAGGCGCCGGCAGAGGGCCAATGAGCTGTTCGGTATCAGCGAAAGCGTTTGCGCCGAAAGCTAACAAAAGGAGTATTCCCAGATAGATAAAAGCACGAATCTTACTCATGGTAAAATCACACTTCCTTTCTCTCCGCCTGCTTTGCTCAAGACGCAGAGAGAAACAAACAGTTGCTGACCCCTTACCCACTTGACCCCCTTGTCCGCTTAATCTGATATTTGATAATCTTGGAATTGTTATCTGGATTTATATCATCGGCAGCACCAGCGATCTCTGCCCTAAATAGAAGACATTCGGTTTTCTTAGTTAATAATCCGGCATCGACAGCGATTATCTTATCACCCATCAGTGTTATCTTTACTTCATCGAGCCGTATTTCATCGTTGAGCCATAGTTTCAAACTCACTTCTTCTCGATCAAAGGAACCCCTGTTTTGCAATTCAATTAGCACAAAGATGTGGTCGTTTTCAGAAACAGCCATTGAATCCATATTCATAGAACCGATCGCCACATCATGAAATGGCTCCACATAATGCTGCAGTGCTGCATTAGCATCAATTTCACCTTCACCATAGAGCCTGTCCCATCCTTTTTCACCAAAGTCTTTTGCAGATTGGATGATTAATCTTTCAATAAATGAACTTGAAAGATCTGGTTTTTCTAAGACAAGCATTGCTGCAAGGCAAGAAACCATGGGAACAGAGGCAGATGTGCCGGACGCATAGATATAGCTATTATCAAGTCCAGTTGAAATGATATTTATTCCAGGCGCTGACACGTCAATGTGCTTACCGCTGTTTGAATGAAACCATATCTCGCCGTTGTATCCAAGAGCGGATACTCCGATTACATCAGGATAGCCTGCTGGATAGATCGCCTGTTCAATCCCGTCGTTACCGCCGGCTGCTGCAACAATACAACCTTTTTCAAGCGCATAGTCCACTGCCGCCTGTAACAGGAAGGAATAGCCATAACCTCCTATACTCAGGTTTATTACCTTTGCACCATTGTCAGCAGCATATATTATTCCACAGGCAACATCTTCGTATGTTCCGAGTCCGTTCTTATCAATTACTTTTATAGGGATTATTTGTGCATTACCATACAGCCCTTTAATGCCAATATCATTGGCGGTTGCCGCAATTATTCCTGCAACAAAGGTTCCGTGACCATGGTCGTCAGTGGCATCAGTATCATCATTTACAAAGTCACAGCCGTTTAATATTTTACCATTCAAATCCGGATGTTCGGCATCAACCCCTGAATCAATTACTGCTATCTTTATGGGATCTTTGCTCTCGGTCTTTTTCCACGCCTTGTCAAAATTAATATCAGGAATGTACCACTGGTCGTTGAAAAAAAGATCAGATACTGTCAGAACATTTGAGATATAATTCGGCTCGGAAATTTTAAGTTTGTATTCTTTTCTTATTTCCTCAATAATACTTGATGGTCTCGTAAAAAGTCGGAAAATCGATTTCCTACCACAACATATTGGTTGGCAAATGGATAAAGCAACTATATATTGTGGTCAAAATAAAATGTTGGGACTTTTTACGAGACCATCATACTTATTACATCTCTCCCATCCGGAATTCTTACCTTTATGTATCCAATCTTTGAGAGTGCATCATCAATAAGTTCAACTAAATTGTGTTTTTTTAATATTTCCTGAATCTCTTGCTTTGAAACACCAAGGTTAAATTTCAATAAAACTTCATCCTTCACATAACGGATAGAGATCTTATTTTCTCCCTTTGTGATGGATTCAATTTTTCTGCCTTTAATAGTATCAATAGTATTTCCGACGGCAAAGTCCTCATGTCTGATAATAGATTTACCTTTTGTAACCTTTGATATGTCTTTGCCTTCAGGTAGAACGTAAACAACCACAGAGGTGAGCTGATCATCATATACGACGGCAAAGTTGTTTAACAACATTTTATCAAGGATTGCACCTACGGCATAAACTGGCAGGGATTTTATGTTCAGGGAGACTTCCTTGTCTTTTACACCTTTATATATCTTGACCTTTATTCCTGTTTTTGCATCCAAGTCTTTCAATATTTCTTTGAAGTCGGCATTTTCAGCCTGAAGATTTATTAGCTTATCCTTGACTTGTAAAGTGAAGTTGCTATTTTCAGGTACTGCTTTCGCAAATGAATCATATGAAACAATAGAGCAAAATATTGCCGGTACAAACAACAGTTTGATGAACTTCTTCATATTTCCTCCCTAAGAAAAACCATTAGCAAAATATCTCAAAGTGTCTAATGCACCCTTTCTTGCTCATCTGCTATAGACTTTCAGATAAATAATTTCACAAGGCCAGAAGGAGGAAGGCGTATTAGTTATACGTCGACGACTGATAACACAGTGAAATTATTTATCTGAAAGTCTATTACGATTGCCCTCAAAAAGCATGAAAGTCTTTATTGATACAGGCGGTTTTTGCTCAATCGTTAACAAAAAAGATCAATGGCACAAAACATCGAGCGATACGTTAAAATCTTTGGTTAAGGATAAGGCTCTCTTTTTCACTTCCAATTTTATTCCTTCTGAAACGTATACCTTTGACACAAGGTCTTCTCTATGCTAAATTGTTAAAATCAAAGTCTGAAAAGGAGATGAATATCATGGAACACGCAGCAGCAAAAAGCACCGTTGACATACTCCACAAGATTGAAACTATTGAGAAAGAGATTATGGACTTGAAATTAACTGTTCTCAAAGAACTCACTCCCACAGGGAAAAAAGTTATCTCGCTCAAGGGTATTCTCAAAGGTGTGGAGATCACCGAGCAAGATATTAACGCTGCAAAAAAATCTCTTTATAGCAAAGTAACATTGTAGAGTATTTATGAACTTCGTAGCAGACACACACGCCCTCCTCTGGTGGTTTACAGACAGTCCCAGAATCAGTTCAAAGGCTTCCGAAATTTTCGAAGAATGTGAAAAGGGAGAAAGTATTATCTTTATTCCTTCGATAGTCATTGCAGAAGCACTCAGTATTTTTGACAAAAAACGTCTCTCTTTTGACTTTAAAAATCTATTCAAAAAAATAAAGGCCAGTGAAAATTTTGTGCTCATTGCTCTTGATTATCCCATTCTCGAAAAAATGGTGGCTCTGAAAGAAATCCCCGAACTACATGACAAGATAATTGTTTCAACAGCAAAATATCTCAAAGTTCCTATAGTTACAAAGGACAAAACTCTTCATAAGCTCCCCTCTATTAAAACCATCTGGTAATCTAAGCGTAGAAGTGTACCACCTAAAACGCATAATCCATCACTTCCTAGTGCATAAAGAGAACGTAACCCCCGGCCGGATAAACCGGAAATTCGAAATACGAAGCACGAAATTCGAATGCTCAAAGGCTCTAAACGATATTTGATTTTATACTGTGAAAGGTCATAATTTGGGTTTTTTCATCATGTTTTTTTCACCGCAAAGCGCAAAGAACGCAAAGAAATTATAAAAGCATTAATTCTAAGCTTCGTGTCCATTCGTGTCATTCGTGGATTAATTTTTCCTTATAAAGATAAAGTACCCTTCACCTGCTACAATTGAGAAATCAACGCCCGCAAGCTGACCATCTTGTGTAAATCCGGCTGTTTCAAATGAGCCCTTTTCCGTAGAGTATCTTTGTATACTGGAGACATTTTCGCTACCGAGGTTATTCAGGAGTTGATATGCACTATACCCATTCGCAGGGCAGGCAAATCCTACAAGGTTAAAGCCTGGTTTGAGGTCATGGGTTGAGCATAGTACGGAAGTAAAAGTGATTTCCTTATCCTGCTTCGCATAAACAATGAGCCCTTCTCTTCCTTGGAGAATAAAGCTCGGATTCGAGGCGCTATCCGGCATGAGGGTGACGAACTTGCTATTTGCTTCATCATATACCATCACCTTCTCAATTTTAGAGGTGTCTCCAAGAACAGGCAGCCAGTCTCTGAGATCAGGCATACTCGTTACATCCGCCGGAATGGCGACCATATTGAAGCCTTTCTTCACGTGAATAGTGGTTTGCGCCGGGTATGATGATGGATTGGAAGGATCTGTTTCTCCAGCATCCACACG
>JAIWDV010000010.1:0-15170 GCA_048632525.1 Bacteroidales bacterium
ATTGAATTTATGGAGGTTGAAGAGCAAAAGGTTAATCAGGAAGTTGCCCAGTTGTTGTCCTTCAGTAATCGTGGTAATCGGTGTGGAAACAAGGATGTGCCCCAGGCGGATAGCATACCCTGTAAAAGTTTCTGGGTGGAGAACACAAGAGATCTCGTTTTATATGTGTGGAACGGAGATCAATCAAAAACAATAATAGTGCCGCAGAACGGTTGGACGATCAGAGATGATATTACGGTTCATTAGGAGGAGGATCTCATATTGGTGAAAAAATCAACCTATGAAGAACTGCAGCAGAAAGTCAAGCAGTTGGAGAAAGAACTCTCTGAACGGAAGGTGACTGAAGAGGAACTTCTCAAGGCCAAGAAACTTGAATCAATAGCCGCTCTTTCCGGAGGTATTGCACACGATTATAACAATTTGCTGACATCAATAATGGGTAATATTTCGCTGGCGCAGACATATCTGGAACATGATGACAAGATCTATGGCCTATTGAATGAAGCGCAGCGCGCATCAATACTTGCAAAGGATTTAACCCGGAAATTGATCACGTTTTCCAGGGGTGGAGCGCCAATCAAAAAAACTGTCTCTATTTCACCTTTGGTGAAAAGGGCAACTGAGTTTAGCCTGAGTGGTTCTAATATTAAGTGTGAATTTCACATTCCTGATGAACTATGGCTCGTTGAAATAGATGAAACCCAAATCGGCCAGGCAATCTACAACCTGGTTATGAATGCCAGAGAAGCTATGCGCGATGGGGGGACCATAAGGGTCGCTGCAGAAAATGCGAATATCACCGATGGGATTCCTACCCTGAAAGAGGGAAAATATGTTAAGATTTCCTTTAATGACGAAGGTATTGGTATACCAAAAAAACACTTGAAGAAAATCTTTGATCCGTATTTTTCGACAAAAGAGATGGGAACGCAGAAAGGAATGGGACTGGGGCTCTCCATCTGCCATTCAATAATCAAAGGACATAGTGGAGATGTCGATGTAGGATCACAGGAAGGCGCTGGAGCTACCTTCAACATATATTTGCCTGCCTCCGACGGAAAAGCCTCTAAAGAAAAACCTGAAAAGAGTCAAAAGAAAGCAACCCCCGTTATTGGGAAGGGGCGCATTCTTGTGATGGACGACGAGAAGATGATCAGACATCTTGCCGGTGAAATATTGAGTTATCTGGGGTATAAGGTTAGCTTCTCCAAAGATGGGGCCAAAGCAATTGAGATGTACAAGGACGCAATGGAATCCGGAGAACCCTTTGATGCAGTTATTTTGGATTTAACCGTTCGAGGTGGTATGGGAGGCAAGGAGGCTATCCGGAAACTGATGGAAATAGATCCCCATGTCACAGGGATCGTGTCCAGCGGCTATTCAGATGATTCCGTAATGACCGATTTTGAGAAATATGGGTTCAAAGGCGTGGTGGCCAAGCCATACAGTGTGCATGAAGTAAGTGTGGTATTGGATGAAGTGATAGGAAGATAGTATCACTTCGAGGCTCACTTTACCAGTTTGAGCACTTCACGGAAACTGTCTGTTCCCGCCTTCCCCAGCAGTTCATACATTACCATTTCTGTAGATGTGATGGTCACGCCGCACTGCTGCATTCTTTGAAGGGCAACCTCTCGATTATGAGGCGAACGGGATGAGATAGCGTCACTCACCACATGCACGGTGTATTGCGAGACTGCATGCACTGCCGTCTGCGCCACACAGATATGTGCCTCTATCCCGGCGATGATCAGGGTATTCCTGTTTAGCCGGCTAATCTGCTCTCTAAATACATTGGATCCAAAACAGTCAAACTCTATTTTGGTGATAGGTTGGACCCCTATCAGCTCCTTACTTATTTCAGGGAGCGTAGGTCCAAGCTTTTGTTGCTCTGTAAGCACAACCGGAATTCCAATGATGTAAGAAAACTTGATGAGCTTGGCAATGTTTTCAAGAACCATCTGTTTTTCAGAAATGACAGGAACAAGCCGTTCCTGCATATCAATTATCACAAGGAGAGAATCGTCTTTGCTGAGCAAGGAGTGTTTAAATGAATGCATATTAATCCTTCGTAAGCGTTCACAGGTTACCCGCTGAAAGCGGGATTCAGGGTTATACTTTAAACGGTTATAATTTTAGCTTTCTAATTCTTGGATATGATCAAAATAACCACGGTTGGAGTATTGGAGTGTTGAAGTATTGAAACAACGGTTTTGAAATTTCAAAAAGTCCTTCAGGCCCATCACTCCAGTACTCCATCACTCCATCACTCCAATAATAAACAATGTGCTATGGACGACCGATGATCCAATGGATAAAGAAACGCAATTTAAGACCGTGTACAGTATACCTACGGTTTCAGGTCAAATTCGGTGAGGCGGTTGAGGAGTGTCTTATAACTTACGTGTAACAGTTTAGAGGCCTTTTTTCTGTTCCACTGGGTCTCTTTTAGTGCCCCTAAAATCGCCTGGCGTTCTGCTTCAGAGACATAGGCCTTACTAACTTTTTTAAGAGAAAAATTACCGTCTCGAAAAATTTTCTGTATCTTATCATCGCCCCAGACAGGAGGCAGAGGATGATCACTCAAGCTGGACACACGCTCATTTTCGTGGCTCAGGTTTTCCAGGTTAAACTCTTCAAAAACAAAATCCCAATCCCTGATGGCAATTGCCCGCCGGATTACGTTTTCAAGCTCCCTCACATTACCCGGCCATTTGTAGGCCAGAAAAAGTCTGGCGATCTTATCGGGTATGTCAAAAACCTCTTTTTTGAATTCAAAGCAGTATTTATTTATAAAGTAGTGGGTAAGCAGCGGGATATCATTCCTCCTTTCTCTTAAAGCAGGCGCGTGTATGTTTACCACGTTAAGGCGATAAAAAAGATCCTTTCTGAAAGTTCCCTCACGGACTTTTTTAGGAAGATCCGAATTTGTAGCTGCCACCACTCGCGCATCTATGATTTTGTCCAGGGTTCCCCCAAGCCTGGAAAAAGCCTTGTCCTCTAACACCTGAAGAAACTTAACCTGGAGCGAAAGAGAAAGATCGCCAATTTCATCAATAAACAGCGTTCCCCCGTTTGCCATCTCAAGGCGGCCCGGCTTGTCCTTATATGCGCCAGTGAAGGCTCCTGTCTGAAACCCAAAGACCTCGCTTTCCAGAAGCTCATCCGGCAGGGCTCCACAGTTTACCTTGACAAGTGGCCCCCCGCTCCGCAGGGAATGGTAATGGATCGAGCGGGCTATGAGCTCTTTGCCGGTCCCGGTATCGCCAGTGGCCAGCACGGTGATATCCTTGTCACACACTTTTCGGATCTTTTTCCTGATGCTCTTAATCTCCGGGCTTTGCCCTATAAGTGAAGGAAAGTCAGGCCGCAACTCAGCCTCAGCCCTGTGCTTTAGTGCATTCTCTATGGCCTTTAAAATATCGTCCGGATCGATATCCTGGCCGAGAAGATGGACCCCCTCAAAAGATGCGGTAGAATCTTCAGACAGCGAATTTTCCTCGCAGGAGGTCAATATTGGTATGGAGGGATCGATTATCCTTAGTTTATGAATGCACTTGAGGGAGGTTTCCTTGTCCAAAAAGGGCCCCAGAATGGCCAGGTCAGGATTCAATGTTTCCAGTTGATCAATAGGTTTATCCGGTGAGGTGGTGCAAGATCGGCGGAACCCCAGGTGTTTGACTTTTTTCTCCAGCCCTGCTGAAATCGAAGGGTCGGACTCAATAATGAGAATGTTCAGATCAGTTTCCATTATTCCATGTATGAGCCAGAAGCTCAGCCCTCAAAGAAGTATTTATATTTTCAATAAGTTGCATAATTTACGAGTAAGTCCTCAAAAAGTCCGGGCCGTATCAAAAAATCCCCCTCAATCCCCCTTTGCAAAAGGGGGAAGCAATCGGAATGCCCGCTCTTATTGAGATATTGCATTTCCGAGATGTTTAAATCACTGCTCAAGCGCTTGAGAAAGCATCCTGCTCAATTCTTCCGTTCCACAAGGCTTGGTAAGATAGCCCTTTATTAGACTCCTGATATTGTCATCAATCCCGTCCTGGCCTGAATCTTCATAACCGGAAACAATTATGATCCTTGCATTCGGATCAGTTTCCATTATCTGTTTGATACAACTAAGGCCATCCATTTCAGGCATATTTCGGTCCATAAGTACAATATCTGGCGACCATTTGCTATAATTATCCAAAGCCTCAACAGGTCGATTAACAGGCATAGCCTTATAACCCAATCCTTTTGTTAAATTGGTTAATGCTTCAAGTGCAGGAGGGTCATCGTCAATAATAAGAACTTTTTGTCCCTTTCCCATAATTATTTTCTTTTGGGGTTCAGGTCGTTGGGAGCTTTCCAGTTTTTCGAAAGGGAGATAGATCGTGAATTTCGCGCCCTTCCCCTGTTTTGATGATACGTAAATAGAGCCTTTGTGCTGCTCAACAATACCATGGGTTGTGGAAAGTCCCAGTCCCGTGCCCTTACCAACATCTTTGAGTGTAAAAAAAGGATCAAATATCTGGTCCAGGGTCTCTTTATCCATACCATGTCCTGAATCCGAGACAATCACAATGACCTTATTGTTCCTCTTTCTGGCCTCAACAAGTAATTTCCCGCCATCGGGCATGGCATCCCTGGCATTGGTGAATAAATTCAAAAATACCTGGCTCAGAAGTGAGTGATTACCTTTGATAAACAGATTCTCCCCTAAATCCAATTTAATCTCAATATTCTTGTCGAATACCTTTTCTATGATCCCGTATGTTTTGGTAATAACTTCAGATAAGTCTACGTCAATGAGTTGAAGTTCCCCGCCTTTTTTGGAAAAATGTAACAGGTTGTTGATCAAATCAACGCCCTTTTCCACGGAGTCGTGAATGCTTTTCGCCGTATCGCGGATTTCTGTCTTTTCACCGTACACCATTTCAAGATATTCAATATTTCCAGAGATAGCCTGCAATATATTTCTGAAGTTGTGTGCAGTCCCTCCGGCAAAAGTACCGATTGACTCCATTTTCTGGGAAACCAAAAGCTGTTCTTGCAGAACTTTCTGCTCTGCCTCTGCTTTTTTCTTGTCCGTGACATCATCATAAATGGCCACGATTTCGCCGGAATGCAAACGATATATATAACATTCCCTCCAATCCGGCACTTTTCCATCCTGAGACAAAGCAAATGAATGGGTTTCCGGTTTGCCGGTTTTCCATACTCTTTTAAAAATTTCTAACAGGTCAATCTCCTTGAACTTGGGGAATGCTTCGAGGAGCAGCTTACCCAGTACTTCTCTCTTTTTTATTTTTTCAATTTGCTGGGCAGCCTTATTTAGATCAAAAATAACAAAATCCTCACCATCACTGACCGGCACGGAAACCATTACACCACTGCTCATGTTATCATAAATGGCCTTAAATCTGGTTTCGCTTTCTCGAAGCTTTTCTTCCGTCTCAATAAGGCTCCTTGTTCTATCTTCGACTGTTTTCTCCAAATTTGAGTAAAACAATGCATTCTCTATGGCTACTGCTGCCGGGCTGCTCAAGGAGGTAATGAGTGAAAGATCCTCCTCTCGAAATCCAAATGGTTTATCAACCGAATCCACATAAATAACCCCACGGACTTGCGACCTGCTGATCAAAGGGACACACATTACCGACTTCATCCTGCGCATACTATCTGAAAAATTCTCTGTGTCCTCCCGTGACAAATCCGGCATGTTGAAAGGTTTGCCTTCTTTCATGACTTTTTCGGCGATGGTCCGGCTGTAACTGATATTGGTTTTTTCTTTATCGAATTTTGATCTGCCTATAATCTGCTCGAGCTTCCCTGTATCACTGTTAATCAGCAGGATAGCCCCTCTGTCTATCCTTTTGAGAAGATCGAAAATATAATCCAGTATCTTCTGCAGGATTTCATCAATATCTAACGATTGCACCAATACATTTGATACCTTGTAAATTAACTCCAGATTCTTTGTCGTTGTATAGGGTCTGCGTCTGTCTAAAGTAAATATACCTGTTGTAGAGAGTTCACCGGATAGATCAGCCAGATTCTGAATATTAGCGGAATCCTCTGAGGAGGCTTTTCCCAAAGAAATCAACACTCTGCCAATAACAATCGGCAGCCCCTCTTTAACTTCAAATTTTTTACCAGGTTCTAATCGCTTGCCATTAATGAAAGTACCGTTAGTAGTTCTTAAATCTTCGACAAAATATCTCTTTTTTTCCCTTAGAATTTTTAAATGGTTGCGAGATATGGAGCTATCCTTGATTTGAATGTCATTATCCGGAGATCGACCAATACAAGTAGTGTCACCCTCAAGTTTAAAAGACTTACCCTGGTGTGGTCCGTTTAATATAAAGACTTTGATCATAGTTTCTTCGCTTTGCCCTATGCAATAATTCCCATTCCAACATTCTCCCGCTGTTTGCGGGACAGTGCGAAACGGACCTAAGTTTTATCCCTTGCGGTCAAGAGCTGCTCTATGTAGCCCTTGAGAGTGGACATCTTGACGGGTTTGGCAAGCACAAGGTCCGCCTTTTTTTCCACAGCCGCGGCCTCGGGTTCTTTGCCATAACCTGTGATGGCGATAACCGGAATGTGAGGTCTTTTCTCTTTTAGTGCCGTCACAACGCCAACTCCGCTCACGTAAGGCATAACAATGTCTGTGATCACCAGGTCATACTCTGCCGATTGCAACTGCTTCAGCCCTTCCATGCCGTCTGTGGCAGTGATGACCGCATAATCTAAGTATTCCAAATGTTTAATGAGCATGGCAAGGACATCCGGATCGTCCTCTATGACAAGAATCCTTGTTTTTTGTTCTTTTTCCATTTTTGTGGTCACCCGTGGTTCCCTGTTTTGATAAAGCCACTTCCTCTTTTTGCCGCTATGCCTTCTCTGGTGCAACCCTATCCTGCTGAAGCAGAAGTATCAATCTCTTTCAAGATATTGCGCGCCTCTTCGGCGCCTTTGAAGTTCTGATTAATATTCAGAGCCTTATCCAGAAATTCTTTCGCCTTACGGAGCTGTTTGTTCTTGTAATAGGCAAGGCCCAAATGAAGATTGATCACCGGATTGTCCGGGTTCTGCGTCAGGCTGTCCTGAAATTCGGCAATAGCATTCAGATAACTTCCTTTTAAATAATAGATCCAGCCCAGGGTGTCCATGACAGCTCCGTTGTCGGGCATCTGCTCTTTGGCAACCTGCGCAAAACCGAGGGCCTCATCGATATTGCCGCCCCTTTCTGCCAGATTCCAGGCCAGGTTGTTGGCTGCAGGGGCAAAATCACTCTTAATCTCAAGGGCCTTTCTGTAATAGGTTTCCGCCTTTTCGCCGTCATCCTGTTGATCATAGATTGTGCCAAGGGCCATATATGCTGCGAGATACTTCGGATTCTTGCTCAGGATAGCCTCGTACTGGGTAATGGCCTGGTCGAGCTTCTTTTCAATTATATAAATCTTGGCCAGGGCCACATAAGGGGCAATAATATTTGGATCGGTCTTGATGGCCTTCTCAAAATGATGCTGGGCCTTTTTGGGATCCCTTTCGGCCAGGGAAATGTTTCCTTCCAGGTATTGGATAAGGGCTAAATGGGAAGTGTTCCCTCCTGTTTTTTCTTTCTGTTTTTCGCAGATTTGAAACGCTTTGTCATACTTTTTTTCACGTACATATGTACCCACGATTAATGCCAGGGCATCAGTTTGTTGAGGGTCTAATTCGAGGGCCTTTTGAAAGCTTTTCTGGGCATCCTCAGGTCGTTTGGTGAGGTTATACACAAGGCCGAGCCTGACATAAGCAGGTGCAAAATCAGGATCTAATTTGGTGATTTCTTTAAAGGCAGCCTCAGCCCCCTTAGTATCTCGTTCCAGGATTTTCTGGTTCCCCTGTAGCATGAGCGCCCGAATGTTCTTCGGCGCCAGTTTGAGTGAACTCTCTATTTGTTCACGGGCCAGGTCTTGGTTTCTTTGGCGGAGGTAGAATTCTGCCAGGAGCAGTCTTGCATCTAAAAGACGGGGGTTGAATTCCACCGCCTTCAGCAGGTCTTGCTCAGCCAGCCTGCTTTCCCCTTTTCCCACCAGGGATAGGGCCTTAAAATAATGGGCCATGGCATTGCGTGGACTTTCCTTGACAATTAGATCAAACCGGCTCAGAGCATTGGCAAAATCCTTTTTGAGCAGGTATAGCCTTCCTTTTAGAAAGTTCGCGCTTAGGTGTCCATTGTCTTTTTCCAGGACTTTGTCGATCGTGTCTTCGGCTTCCTTTAATTTTTTGAATTCAAAATGGAGTTGTGCGATACTCACCAGGACATTCAGGTCGTCCTGCTTGATCTCTGCTGCCCTCTGCATTGCCTCCAGGGCCTGATCGTAGGATTTTCTCCGTGCATAATATGCGCCCAGATTCATCAGGGGCACCGTGTCTTCCATGGTAGAAAAATCAGCTGCTTGCAAATAGGCTTTTTCAGCCTGTTCCCATTTTCCACGGCTTTCGTAAAAACGGGCGAGGATGGAAAGGCTCTGGTATTCGGAACCGGAAGCCCGGATCATTTTTTTGAGTTCTGCCTCGGCCTTGTCCCACTGACCTTTTCTGCCATAAAGGCGAGATAATTCTATGTAAGGAATGCGCGATTCAGGGTCTAAAGATAGGGCTTTCAGGTATTTTTTTTCGGCCTTATCAAGGTCTCCCTTTAAAAAGAACAGACGTGCCAGGGATAGGTGAGTCTCGAAATGGCTGGGATTTATGGAGAGAGCCTTCTCCAGGGTTTTTATGGCCGAATCAAGGTCCTTCTCATGGACCTGAACGCCCGAAAGAATGGCCATGGCCTCAATGCTGTCCGGGGATTTCTCCAGAACCAACTCGGCCTTTTTTTTTGCCTCTTCAGTCCTTTTCCCAAGGAGAAGTATCTGGCCCATTTTCAACTGGGCCTTCATATTCTCAGGGTTTACAGAGACTGCACGGGAGAAAGACTGGAACGCCTCTCTTCCCTGTTGAAGCTTCAGGTAGGTCTCACCCAGTTCGTAATGGGCAGCGTCATTTTCAGGATCCAGTTGAACCACGTTCCTGAATTCAATCACCGCTTTTTTGAATTCTGTTTTTTCAACATACTGCCTTGCCCTTTCCAGGTGTCTGGCCTCTTTCTCTTCCTTGCTGGCACAACCAATGCACAGAAAAAACAGAACCGAGACCAAAATGACCCCGAAAGAGCAGATTATACATGCATTATGAGTTGTATTTGCTCTCGTCCCCAATCTCATAGCTCGCATATTGTTATGAGTGATTAAGTTTCTTGAAATTTTAACTTAATATAATACAACTTAATGTAACTTATGTCAAACAACTTCTTTTTCTGGCGTGTGTGCAGCATATTAGAAAGCAAACCCGCATGGCCCCCCAGGAATAAAAAAATACCCGCACTTTTTGAGATGTTACGCAAACCCTTATTTTAGTTGGAAACGAATCGGGATTTTTACCCACATTTCCACTTTTTCATCCCCCCTCATCCCCGGCTCAAAGAGCCAGTCTTTCACTGAAGCCACCGCCGCCTTATCAAGTATTGCGTATCCACCTGATTTGAAGACTTGTAAATCCTTCACCCTTCCACTCGGATCAACAAGGACCTCCAGGACAACAGTCCCTTCATACCCCCTTTTTCTGGCAAGCCTGGGATAATGGGGTGAGGGGTTCGTTCGATACATAGGCCTTGCCTCACGTAAAACCTGCGCTGGTGGTATTGAGACAATGCGGGTTTTCTCCTCAACCCCCTTTTTCTCGAAAATATCCTCAGTAAAGTCCTCCCAGGGTTCAAAAAGCTCTTCTACGATCTCGGGTTGTTCTGGTTCTGGAAAGGGTTCTGGTTTCAAAGGGGGAGGTGCGGTATCAGTCACCCTGGGGACATTTTCTTTCTTAGATTGGGTGAATGTTTTTGCCGGTTTTTGAGGCGCTAAGACCTTTTTGGGTTTCGGGGTTTTTTTTGGGGGTTGTGGACTTTTTTTGGGGGGCTTTTGCCTGGGAATATGCTTTCGTTCCTTTTTCTTAACAACAGGGGCAGTCTCTTTTGGATAAATTTTTTGCCTCTTTAGGGCAGGTTTCACTTGCGGCCTTTCTGGCTGATAGTAGGAAAGAGTCAGGGTTACAACGCGAGGCCTGGGTTTGTGGAGGACTTTTTTCTTGATCCAGCCAGGCTCTGCTCCCAGAAGAATTCCATGTATTGTAAGGGCCAGTCCCGCAGCGAGTAAAAGCCGTTTCATGGCTGTTGATCTACCTCTGCCTGGAGGGAAATCCTGTGAAGTCCTGCCTTCCTGATCTCATCCAGGACCCGAAATAGCCTCTGGTATGGAAGGTTGCGATCGCCAAAAAGCAAAACGCCGGGCTCCTTACCGGATTGAGCCCTTCTTTTCAAGGTCTCTGATAGAGATTCCAGGGGGACTTCTTCTTTATCCACATAAATAGTTCCATCCGACTTTACAGACACTGAAAGCACCAGATGTTTGTCGATTTTGGCAGTAGTGGAGGTGGGGAGCTCAACCGGTAAACCGCGATGTACGGCCATGGAAAGCATGGCATAGATAAAAAAGACAAGGAGGAGGAAAACAATATCAATAAGGGGTAGCATTTCAATGCGCGGTTTTCGTGCTGTTTGTGTATTTATTTTCATGCTTTGCCCCTGTTTTCCCCCTCTGGATCACGGGCCAGCTTTTCATAAACGATCTCCAGGCTTGTGGCGTATTTCTCAATGGTCAGCGCAGCGTTTTCCACACGGGAGTTGAAATAGTTATAGGGAAAGACCGAAAGGATAGCTATCCCAAGGCCTGCTGCCGTGGTGATCAATGCCTGAGCGATTCCGGCTGTTACGGCCTGGGGGTGCGCGATCCCGCTGCTTCCCAATAGCTCAAAGGAACTAATGATGCCAAGTACTGTTCCGAATATCCCCAGAAGGGGAGCTACGGTAATCATGGTATCCAGGATGTTCATATATCGGCGCATTCGCATGATCTCTTCAGCAGCAGCCGATTCCATTGCCTTAATCATGGAAAATTCCCTGTGAAGGATTCCGCTTACAAGGATCCTGATTACAAAATCCTTTGACCCTTCCACCTCTCCCTTGACCGCCGCCCAGTTGCCCTTCTGGCATAACTCAAGGACCCGATCTATGAGTGTCTGATTCCCTCGTACGCCCTCTCTGATCCAGAACATTGTGCGTTCTATGATCACGGTGAGGGCAATTAGTGAACAGGCCAAAAGGGGGTACATCACCGGGCCGCCTTTTATGAATATATGTATCATGGTGCTTTCCTTTATTATACTAAGCTTACCCTTGGGCTTCCCGCAGCCGGGTTTTTGTCGACAATCACCGGACATTCATACACGGCTTTAATATTGGAAGCCGTAATGACTTCGTCCGGCACACCTGTTGAATAGACGCGTCCATCCTTCAACATGACCATTCGGTCACAGTACCGGGACGCCAGATCGATATCATGGGAAACCACCACTACGCTCAGGCCCCTCTCATGCGTTAAGGAAGAAATCAAGTCGAAGATTTCCTTTTTATACCTTAGATCGAGGAAGGATGTGGGTTCGTCTAACAGAATAACCGTTGGCTCCTGGGCAAGGGCCCTGGCTATGAGTACCCGCTGTTTTTCCCCACCGGAAAGCTCATGGATGGATCGCTCCGCCAGATCAAGACATTGGGTGGCCTGTAAAGCCCTGGAGGCCGCCTCCATATCGCGCCTGCCCTCAAACTGAAAGCGCCCCAGACGCGGAAAACGCCCCATGAGAACTACCTCAAGGGCAGAAAAGGAGAAATAAAAATGGGTTTCCTGGGCCACCATGGCCACTTCTTTTGCCACATCAGATCTGGTGTAGCTGGATACAGGCCGATCTTTGAGCAGCACTTCCCCTTCTTGAGGGGTCAGTATTCCGTCCACCACCTTTAAAAGCGTGCTTTTGCCCGATCCGTTCGGCCCCAGCACGGCCAAAAGCTCACCCGGTTTGACATCAAGATCCAGATCCCGGATAGCCCAAAAGCCGTCATATCTAAATCCAACCTTCTTTAAACTCAAGACCGGGTCCATCTACTTCCTCTTGTTTTAAGCAGGTAAATGAAAAAGGGTGCCCCGATAAATGCGGTGATTACGCCCACAGGCAACTCACTTGGCGAAATAATCGTTCTGGCGACCGTATCCGCAGCAATCAGGAAAATCGCCCCGCCCAGAGCTGAAACGGGCATCAGAAGACGATGATCAGAACCAAGGACCATCCTCCCCAGATGGGGGACGATAAGGCCCACAAATCCTATTAGACCGGAAAAAGATACCACAAGACCGATAACCAGGGAGACAACGAGAAAGCAAATCATCTTTGTCCTTTTTATATCAACGCCCAATTGGAGTGCAGTTTCCTCCCCGGCTGTGATTAAATTTAAGTGTCTTGAGAGGCCGTAAAGTATGATAAACGCCATAACAACAACCGGAGCAATTATTGCAAACTGGACGTAGGCGCTTTGAGAAAGATCACCATAAAGCCAGAAAAGCATCGTGTGAAGACGATCGTCAGCCGCAGTGGAAATAAAAAACATGATGATGGCCGTGAAGAATGCATTGATAATTACGCCCGCAAGCAGGATAGTTGAGGATTCCATGCCCATTTTCCTCTGCCCCATGACCAGCACGAGATAAATGGTCAACATGGCTCCGGCAAAGGACAGGAGGGGTATCCCCAGGTTAAAACTGAATCCAAGCATGATGCCGAGCACCGCCCCGAAGGCCCCACCGCTGGAAACGCCCAGGATATAAGGATCGGCCAGCGGATTCCGTAAAATGGCCTGAAACACCAGACCCCCGAGGGAGAGCGAAAAACCGGCGAGTCCTGCAGACATAATCCTGGGAAGCCTGATATTGAGGACTATGAGCTTTGTCATCTCCTTAACCTCAGCGTCTCCAGTCAGAATGCCCCACAATTGAACAATGGTTACATCAGCGGTTCCCAGCAACATGGAGAGGAGTATGGTAAAGATCAGGAAAAGGAATAGGGCCAGGGATATGCGGATTACCCGCATGGGGCTCAAGGGCCTCTTTATGGTTTGCTGAATCATCTGCCCCATTCTACCTCGGGATGGATAAGCCTGGCCATAGTCTCCAGTCCCTTCACGATTCGAGGTGAAGGTCGGTCAAGGAGGTCGGAATTAATCAAATGAACCCTCCGTTCTTTCACTGCCGGTATGCTCGACCATTTCATCCAGTCCTTTCGTGCCCTTTCAAAGCTTCCCCCCCGTTCCATGGAGGATATTATGATCACATCGGGTCCCTTGCGCATGACTTCCTCTATGCTGATTCTTGGATAGGTGATCGGCTCGTCTCTGGCCATATTGTCTCCTCCCGCCAGCCGGATCACATCATGATGAAAGGTGTTTTTATTTACCGTCATGATAGGTTTAATATTTATCTGCAAAAACACAAGAGGCCTTTTCAGGGACATAGTCTTTGCGTAGATGCGATTTACCCGTGTGCCCAATCGGGTTGACAGCTCCTTTGCTCTTTTTCCAACGCCGCAAAGTTCACCTATTGCGTAGATGGTGCTGATCACATCCTCTATATTTCGAGGGTTCACTATGTAAACAGGTATACCCGCCTGTTCGAGAAGTCTGACTGTAGTGGGTTTGTTGCCATCCTTTGTCCCTATGGCCAGATCAGGATTGAGGCTGACGATTCTTTCCGCGTTCAGGTTGATGTAGCTTCCAACATTTGGTTTTTGAGCAGCTTCAGGTGGATAATAGCTAAACTGGGTCACTCCTGCAATACGGTCTTCCAGCCCCAGATAATAAAGGATCTCGGTCAGGCTTGGAGCCATAGAAACAATCCTTTTAGGCGGTGTCTTAAGGGTCACTGTCCTCCCGAGTGCATCTTTAAAGGTGGCGGCTGGGGATACAGTGATCCAGGACAGTACAATTACACCAGCCAGCATGAGAATTGAATGCCTTAGAGGTATCTTTTTAACCGGGTAGTGATATACTGTGCACGGCTTTAAATTGCGTTTCTTTATCAATTGGATCATCGGTTGTCCATAGCACGTTGTTTATTATTGGAGTGATGGAGTACTGGAGTGATGGGCCTAAAAGGACTTTTTGAAATTTCAAAACTGATGAACTCGTAAAAAGTCGAAAAACACCATTTTTTGTCATTCCGGCGAAAGCCGGAATCCAGTTTTTTTTCAATTAGTTGCAGAGTTTCTGGACTCCGGTTTTCACCGGAGTGACGACTTTTTGCGAAACCATCAAAACTATTGTTTCAATTCTCCCTCCAACACTCCAATACTCCAGCCTTAAATATTTAGATCATATCCAAGAATTAGAAAGCTAAAACTATAACCGTTTAAAATATAACGGAATAAATTTCTCATCGCTCCCCAAAATAAAAAACCCAGACCGGTTCTCTCGATCTGGGAAATCCCTTTTTTATCCACAAGATCCATAGGGTTACCCCGCTCCGCGGAGGTTTCTCCCCTGTTCAGGCAGGTCTTCTGACTTTCGGATCATCCTATGTGCCGCGCCTTCCCATCCCTCTTGCAGCAGGACAGTGGCACTTTGCGGTTTTCGTCCCCGATAACAGCGGCGGGCCCGTCCTCGATTTCAACGAGGTTCCCTATTAAGCTCGGCAATAGCACCTGAACTACAAAGAATTTATAGTTAAAAACAAATAATAAGTCCATACAAATTTATATACAACTAATATCTTGAGAACTATCATGTAAAATGTTAAATAAAAATTAAGTGTATTTGGTGTCTCTTATCCTGTCAGGGCGATAGAATGATTTAGCGGTTGGGTTTCTTATCTGTGAAATTCTGTCTACTTTATGTGAATAGACGGAGCGAAGCGACTCCTTAACTTTAGGCACTTCAAACTTTAGTTCACTTTAGTCACTTTTCCGGTTTATCCGGGTTGGGCGTAAGCCTTTTATTTTTTTCCTGAATATTGAATAATTACCATATAATCGCACAATTCGAAAAACCAAGTAAAGATGGTGCCGGAGAACGAAGGATAGAGAAACAAAAATGCCGGCGACAACAGGCCGTAGCAAAGCGGGGCTAAGTTGATTTCTGATGGTCATTAAACAAGCCAAAGAGGTTCTCAAAATAGAGGCACAGGGTATCCTGAGCCTGGTGGACCGTGTGGGCCCTG
>JAIWDV010000011.1:0-15099 GCA_048632525.1 Bacteroidales bacterium
TAGGCCGATTAATCAACCACCCCTATAATAACACCCGAATCATTTGGAGTATCAAAAGGAATGCGTCGGATTTCCTTTGCACCAGCTCCTGAGAGCATATCCGTGATCTGTCTCTCAGAATAGGTCTGGCCTTTGGGCGTGCCCAATAGCATGTTAAGGGAGAACATCGCCGGAAAAAGAGGCCCGTCCATTGTGTTGTTTAAAAGGAAGTCATGGACAATAATCATACCACCTGGCTCAAGAACTGAAACAGCTTTTCGGATAATATCTTGACAGTCTTCAGGTCCTTCTCCGTGGAGGATATGAGAAAGCCAGACTACATCATAGACACCCTTAATGCCCTCTTCCAGGTAGTTCCCGTCCATGAAATCAACCCGACCAGTCATGCCGAATTTTTCGATAGTCTTTTCGGCAAAAGGTCTGGTAGCGGGAAGGTCATAGACTGTGGCTTTGAGTTCGGGATTGTTCAAACAAAAATGGATAGCATAGGTTCCAGGCCCACCGCCCAGGTCGAGCAAGTGGCGCCGCCTGGAAAGATCTATTTTCTTTGCCAGCCGGGGGGCCACGCCCATGGCTATGGTGAACATGCCCATAAGGAAACTTTCCCGCCATTCTTCATTTCTTTCTGATGCCCTTTCTCTGATAGGTGCGCCATTCTTTACAGCCTGATCCAACTGAGACCACGAGGCCACCAGATGGTGATGGTGCATTATCATGTGGCCAATGTACTGGGGATTGTCTTTTGAAAGAAAAGATGCGCTGGTTGAGGTGTTGGAATACTTATCATTTTCTTTTATCAGAAGATTCATGGCCGTAAGCGCATTGAGAAGCATGCTTACTCCTCTTTTATCTCCGTTAAGTTTTTCAGTTATTTCCTCGCTCGTGAGCTGTTCGCTGGCCAGTGCCGTAAATATATCAAGTTTGACAGCGGCATGAAGGGTACACGCCTTCCAGTAGTTTCCGGATATTTCGAGAAGCTGGCCTTGATTCATGTCTTGTGTGTCCATATTCAGACCTCGTAATTTATTATCGGAATCACTGGTGTCCGGTTATAAAAGAACTATCAGAAAAATGACGGAGCGAATCCCGCGGGACACAAATATTCAATTGTCAATAGTCAATAGTCAATTCCGGCTTGCCCGGTTTTTGCACTTTTAGCCCTTAACACAAGAACTAAGGCAAGACAGGATGATAGTATAAAGCATAACCCCATGGCATAAAACACCGATTGCAGCCCAAAGTGATCAGCAAGGTAGCCGCAAACTGCCGCTGCGGTAGAACCTACACCGAATGTCAGGAAAAAATGGATACCAAAACCAATGCCTTGCCGGTGTTCAGGAAGGTACTGGGTGAGGAGATAGTTCTGGATGGGCTGAGTCGAAAAATAGAAAAAAGAATAAAAAATAGCTGAGACCACCAGGAAGATATTTAATCCTTTTGCCATCAAAAATACAAAAATCGTCCCGAAAACCACTGCGCCGAGATAGAGCCTTTCCGGTTTATACCTGTCTACCAGCCGCCCGGCAACATACTGACCAACTGCCCCTGACAAAAGGGCAATGGTAGCGATTGTGCCGCCAATAGCAACCGTATCAAGCTTAAAAAAACTCAAATGCACATTCTGACCCATGTATGTGGGGAGAAAGGTCATGATCCCCTTGTATGTCAATCCAAGGGCAGCAGCAGATGTGAAAAAGACGATTAAATTGAGATACGATATCTTACTCAAACCAGCCTCTGATTCCTTGCCCACTCCGACGCTGCCCTTTCTCACTGGCCACCTCGGAATGGTCATGGAGAAAAAACCTATGCCGATTCCCAGGAGACCGAATAAAACGTGTGGGGCTTTCCACACAATAGCTGATCCTATCCACGCCGAAAGGGCAGGGACAATAGCGATTCCAAGGCTCCCTGCAATTCCATTAATTCCAAAGGCCTTTCCCTTTTCCCTTATGCCATGGGAGATCAATGTGTTGGACGCCGGGTGAAATGGACTGCAAAACAGGCCGATAAGCCCCATAAGTATCCCGTAGGTCCATAGAGATCCGACCGGCAGGATACAGACAGATAAAAAACCCGCACCAAAAAGATAGAGGGTAATAAGACGGCGAGGGCCGACTCTGTCCGAAAGATATCCGGCAGGAAGCGACCCCAACCCGAAGGCGTAGGAAAAAACTGTGACCACTATTCCGAGATGGAAATAGTCTGTGCTGAACTCACCAACAAGGAGCGGGATCAGAGGGGGAAGAACCCCCTCATACATATGAACAAGGCTGTGGGATGAGGTAGTAAGCCCCAATATTTTTCGCTCTTCGCGGTTCACAATAATTCCTCTGGCATATCTTCGATTATCTCACGGCATTCAAGCAGGAGCGCTTTGGCAGGACATATTTCCTTTAAATCAGTCTTCCATCATAGAAGTCATGCACTCACGGAAAAGCTTCAGGTCTATTTCCGTAAATTGTATCCCAATCCCTTTGTCTTCATGCCTGACCACCAGGCCTTTTATATCTGATAGCTCTGAAGGACTTTCTAATTTAAATATGATCTTTATTTCTACCTCTACATTTCTTGGGATTCTTTCTGGTGTTTCAAGAAACATCCCTTTTGAACCCAGATTTTCAACTTTCCCTGTTATTACCCCATGTTTAGATGTTACAATCGCTTCTGCATCAAACCATAACTCCGTCCTCGTAGTTTTGCGTCTTTGTTTTGGCATAATTCTGCCTCCAATCGCTACGCTTATAAAGGAGATATCCTAATGAGATCAGTAACCCAGATCCGTTTATTCGGATCCTTGCGAAATAAGCTGGGAGATCATTATGATCCCACGGCCCAGTTGGATTTAAAAGAACCGACTCCGTTGCTCACAGTTTTACAGAGCCTTAATATTCCCGTTGATATGGTGCAAATGGCAATGGTCAACTCAAAGGCTGTTCCCAAGAATTCTATGATCAGTCCGGGTGACCATATCTCTTTATTTCCTAAAGAATATCTTGTCTTTGCTGACTGGAAAGATTTTCGATTTTGAGGTCAACTCCTCAGAACAGTTAGTAAGGGCTGCTATTTAGTGTCTTCATCATACAAGGATTCGATTTGAGCACCGTATTTTTTTAGAACATTTCTACGTTTCAACTTCAATGTCTGGGTTAGCATACCATTTTCCAGGGTAAAATCTTCCGTTAGAAATAAAAACTTCCTTGGAATTTCGTATCCGCCAAATGTTCCCTTTAGATGAGCCCGGATTTCTTTGCTTATCAGGTTTTGAACATCTTTTTGCTGAATTAAATCTTCAGGAGAAACTGTTAAGTCAAGCTCGTTTGCATATCCTTGTGCCATTTCCATGTCAGGGACTACTAAACATATAGTATATGGTTTTCCATCGCCATAAAGCATAACATTAGCCACCCAGGGAATCAATTTGATGCTTTGCTCGATATTTTCCGGATGGACGTATTTCCCATTTGATAGTTTAAATTCACTTTTAATTCTTCCTGTAATGAAAAGGTATCCCTCTTCATCTAATTTTCCTCGATCCCCTGTTCTGACCCCCTTTATTCCGTTCTCATCTTCAACCATTATTGCGGCAGTCTGTTCCGGCTTATTATGGTAGCCTTGCATCACATTTGGCCCGAAAGCTAAAATTTCGCCATCTTCAGAGCCTTCTTCAACAACGGATTGATCTATTACCACTTTTACCTTTTCAATCGGTTTCCCGACACTGCCCAATCTATGAGCGGATGGGCAATTCATGGTAAATGCAGGTGATGTCTCTGTGAGACCATAGCAATCGTAAATGGGAAGCCCAATATCAAAAAAGAAATTTGCAACTTCAGTATCAGTTCTGGCACTGGCTGTTAAAGATTCTTTCAAACGCCCCCCAAATCTTTCCCGAATCTTTCCGAATACAATTTTGTCAAGGAGTTTAAACTTTAATCCTGCTTTACCCGTTCTGCGTTTCACTTCGGCAGCATCTTTAGCCATGTAAAACAATTTCTTTGCAATACCGCCCTTATCTTCCATCTTGCTATGGATGCCGGCATAGATTTTATCGAACAACCGGGGAACACAAATAAGGGTGGTGGGTTTCACTTCAAGCAAGTCATCCCCCATGGTATCAACGGTTGTTATTCCAATAGATGCACCCATCATTGTAAACCCTGTTAGCTCTGCAGTATGGGCATAAGAATGTGCCCACGGCAAAATACTTAAGGCCCTGTACGTATTGTTCGTTTCCGGGAATACACTTAGCCCGGCCTGGGCATTGGTTGTTATATTTCCATGTGAGAGCAACACCCCCTTGGGATCGCCTGTGGTTCCTGAAGTATAAATTAATATTGCAGTATCGCTGTGAACAGGCTTTTTTGACTTTACAGGATGTCCTTTTCCGATTGCTTCCAATGCCATCATGCTGTGTTCAGCATCGCTTTCAATGATAATAATTTTTTTGAGTGTCGGAATTTCTTCGGTAAGACTTTTTACTTCATTATAAATAGCATGTGTAGAAACGAATAAAATCTTAATACAACTATCCCTGATAATATATTTCCATGTTTGAAAGAGTTCCTTTTCATACATTGGGACCCAACTGCATTCCAAACCATATGTCGCATATGCGCATATTGCCCATTCAGCCCTATTACTCGCAATTATCCCGACCCTATCCCCCTTCTCCAGTACCCTTAGGCTGGCCATACCTCCCCGCAAATTGTCTACTCGCGCAGCGATTTCCTGGTAAGTATTCCATTTATAAATGCCTTCGGTATTTTTCTCGCCAATATATTTACTGGTCGGATATTTTTTCACTGACGTTTCGAATAAATCCAACAGGTTACTTGGTTCATCATATCGCATAATGGCAATATTTTTTCCGAATTCCTGAAAAGTCATTTTCTCCACCAATTAATCATTTTTTTTGGACTGAGATTGCCTGGATCTGAGACTAGCCCTGAACTTCTCCCAAAACTCCTTGTCGGTATCCTGCCAGGCTGCTCCCCATTTCCTTTCAAAATAGGAGGAAGGCAACCTTTCCTGCCAGGGTTCCCAAGTGCTTTTCCCCTCTTCTTGAGCTTTAAATATCTCAATTAAAAAATCTGCAATATTCGTTATTTCATCTTTGGGGATATAAGAAGCGGCTCCTTCTTTGATTGACCTTACAACATTGTCAGGAGTCAATGCGTGGGCAGTTAACATGACGGCTGTTATTTTTTTCTGCCTGGCAATGTCTAACAGGCCATAGCCGTCAACGCCCATAATGTCCAAAATTGCCATATCAAAATCCTGGGATTCCAACAGTTCTTTGGCATCTTCAAAGGTAGAAGCTTTTACAAGTTCACACATGGACAGAAACTCTTCCAAAACTTCCAGCACATCTGGTTCATCATCCACTATAAGGATCTTCTTCCCATCCAATAAACTACTGTCCGACATAATAACGCCTCCCTCTGCAAGTATTTTTTTGAGATTACAATGCATTTATCCGTACAAGTCAACTACAATCCCAGAATCCCAGAAGTGCAGCAATTCTATTTTTGGCTCTTGAACAAGGAAAATCCCCCTCAATCCCCCTTTTCAAAAGGGGGAAGCAGTCGGAAGGCCCGGGCTGATTGAAATGTTACGTAAAAAAGGTAGTTGCTCGATCGTGGACAGCCCCGTGTTCTGTCGATTTATTTACGCCTGGCAAGCATTTTGGCCATCAAGGTGCCGATACCCTGAGGGGACATATCTTCCGGGGACAATTTTTCCAAGATATCAAGGAAGGCCTGAGCAGGCCTTGAAAGATGCTGGTTTTTGAGATAGGCGATACTCACGTCCAGAAAAATCTTACCACCTTCTAAGGGAACAGTGGCAAGTTTTCTCTCCCTAAGCTCTAAAGCTACTGCCTCCCTCACCAGAAATGACACACCTTCACCGCGCTGCACTAATTGTTTTATGAATTCTGTATTGCTCGTTTCCATAAGGATATCAGGAGCGCAATCATTCAGAGAAAACAATTCGTTTACCAGCCTCCTTGTTCCCGAGCCCACCTCCTTCATGATAATCGGTTCCTCGGCCAGTTCCCTGAAAGAGACGATTTTTTTATGCGCCAGATGGTGATCCGGGGCCAGTATGACCACCAGTTCTTCCTGGCTGAAAGGGATAAAACAGACATCAGGGTTATCCTCTGTTCTGGCGATTACCGCCACTTCGTTTCTTAAATCAAGCAGGCTGTGAATCATGTCCAGAGAACTACCTTCATCCAGATTGATCTTAATGTTAGAATAAGATTCATGGAAGGTGGTCATGAGAAACGGCATGAAGTACCTGGCATAGGTCTTGCTGGTTCCCAGGCGAAGCACCCCCCGCTTTAGTTCTTTCATGTCCTCGATCACATGTTCTATTTCTTTTTCATATTCGAATATTTTCCGCGCGTAATCATAAAGTGTTTTTCCTTCGTCGGTGAGGTAGATCTTTCGCCCTTTTCTTTTGAATAGTTTAAGACTGCAAAATTCTTCAAGGAATTTCAATTGGGCAGTGACAGCCGGTTGTGTAATATATAGTTTTTCGGCTGCCCTGGTGCAACTCAGATATTTTGCGGTTTGATAAAAAACCCTGAGCTGGTTGAAGTTGATCACGGGTGTAAAATTCCTCCTGAGCCTACCTTAAATAAATTTTATAGATCAAAAACAATCATAAGTAAAACTTATGATTATCATAAATAAAATGAATTTGACAGATTTTCTTTATTAATCAAAGATGATATATATGTAAAAAATTCTTTTTTCATGGATTTAGGAATTACGAATTATTTAAGCAGGTTATGGTTGTGCCAACTTAAATAATAAAGCATTTTCTATTCAACCGTAAACATTTAAATGAGGAGGAGAAAAATGGCAGATGAAAAGGCAGGGAGGTTTCCGGATCCCCATGAGTATCAGGTTCCCCCGGAACTTGAAGGATGGGAAGAGATGTATCCATCACACTATCTGTTCTCCAAAGAAAGGCAAGATTGGGAAAAAAATCAATTCTGGTATCTGGACAAAATACATGCCCCAGAGCCCATGCCACCATTAGATCTGATCTTTCAGGAGGCATGGCAGATCTCTCTTTCCCAATACACTACCAGGGTATTCTGCATCCCACCTGCCCAGGGAATTGCCCAGAGGATGATCGGGCCATACATGTACATCTGTGCGATTGCGCCTCCGCCGGATGAGGTGATAGGCGAGAAGGCCCAGTTGTTTGAGAAGCGGGTGTTCTATGTATTTGAGCATTATAATGAGTTGTGGGATAAGTGGCTGGTCAAATTCAAGGCCCTTGGTGAAGAGATGAAGGCGGTTGAGGTCCCAAAAGAACTACCGAAATTTGTTCCCGAAGACCAGGTCCTTCCTGCGCCCACAGGCTGCTATGTGTCCTATGACCTTGTTGCGGCATTCGATACATTAGTTAATAAGATGTTCAAGGGATGGCAGTATCATTTTGAGATGCTGAACCTCACCTACCTTGCCTACCTCATGTTTGGCGATGTAACCAGGAAGCTTTTCCCCGATATTAGTGAGAGCGCTATTGGTAAGATGGTGGCAGGGGCCTATGTATCCATGTTCCGTCCCGAGGAAGAACTCTGCCAGCTATCCAGATTAGCCACCTCTTTAAGTGGTGTGGCAGAAATCCTTAAGGGCGAGACGACGGCAGATCAGAAAAAAACAGAGCTTGAAAAGTCAGAGGACGGAAAGAAGTGGCTTGAGGCCTTTGATAAAGCCAAAGACCCGTGGTTCTATGTATCATGTGGAAGCGGGTGGTTCCATCATGAAGGGAGCTGGATCACTAACCTGGATATTCCATTTAGCTATATCAAGAGTTACGTGGAACGGCTGGAAAAAGGAGAAACGATCGAGCGGTCTCTGGATGAGGTTGATAAGGAAAGAGACGAAACCGTTGCCAAATATCGCGAACTGATAACAACAGACGAAGACAGGGAATCCTTTGACGGCGCCTACAAAACCGTAAGGACCATTTACAGGTATGCCGAGGACCACCTTTTCTGGGTTGAACACTGGTTCCATACCATATGGTTTTCCAAAATAAGGGATTTCGGAAAGCTCCTGGTTGACAACGGCATGATAAATGAGGTGGACGACATATTTATGTTCAACCGCTACGAGGTACCCGAACTTCTCACCGAGGTAGTCACCGGTTGGGCCCTGGGCGTGGATATTCCGCTGAGGAGCGACTATTACAAGGCCAAGGTTGACAAGCGAAGGAAGATCCTCAAGGCATCAATTGAGTGGAACCCGATCCCCGCCCTGGGTGTTCCACCCGAAGAAGTGGCAGAGCCCTTTACCATCATGCTGTGGGGTGTCACCACCGACAAAGTCCAGGAATGGCTCAAAGGCATGGGAGAGGGAGAAGTCAGGCCTGAGGATATCTCTGAAATCAAGGGCTTTGCTTCTTCGGCAGGTGTTGTTGAAGGCCCGGCCCGGGTACTCAAACGGCTCAAGGAGATTGTGGACATTCAACCGGGAGAGATCCTGGTTTGCCCCACCACTAACCCCTCCTGGGCTCCTATATTTACCAAGATCAAGGGTGCGATTACTGATATCGGAGGGCTCACCAGCCATGCAGCCATCGTGTGCAGGGAATATGGTGTCCCGTCGGTTACGGGCACAGGAGTCGGCACCTCGGTAATTAAAACCGGAGATAAGATAAGACTGGATGGCGATCGCGGAATTGTAACCATACTGGAAAGGTGTTAATAGCTGAATTGTTGGGAGGGTATGTGCCCTAGGAGGTGTCCGAGAATGAGATATTTTTTCCAAGATCAAGGAAGACGAAAATTATAACCACAGGAATACATTGAAGTATTTCGAGGATTATAATTTGAGTCTGACGTAGAGATTGGGGAAAATAGCCATTCTCGGACAGCCTCCAAGCACATGCCCTCCAAGCACAGCACTATAATCAGAGAGGTGTTTTCCATGAAGTGGATATATCGTTTTGATGAGTTAGGCAAAGAGCATAACGATATAGTGGGGAAAAAGTGTGCTAATCTGGGAGAGATGACGAGAGTTGGGTTTCGAGTCCCCCCCGGGTTTGCGCTGACACTGGGAGCTTATGAAAGGTTTATGAAGGAGACCGGTGCTATTGAAGAGATTCGCCGGTACCTTGCCACATTCAGTGCCGATCCCGATAACACTGCCGATATGCCAAAATATGACAAAGCGTCTGAAGAGATGAGAGGTATTTTAGAATCCAAAGAGATGCCTGCGGATATGGAGGATGTCATCAGGCAGTATTACGATGGTGTTTGCAAGACGGCGGGCATTAGTGATGTTCCCGTGGCCACACGCTCAGCGGGACCGGGCAGCCACCCCGGGCAATACGAAACCTATCTCTGTATCAGCGGTAGTTCGGAGGTGATCAAGAACATCATCAGGGTGTGGTCGAGCACATTTAATCCTCGCTCCATTATTGCCCGTGCTCGCCTGGGACTCTCCTTAGAATATGACCCTATTGGCGTGGCTGTGCTGAAGATGGTAAATGCCAGGTCGGCCGGCGTGATGTTCACACTTAACCCGGTCAGCGGAGACCCATCAGTGGCTGTAATTGAGGGAAACTGGGGCCTGGGTGAGAGCGTTGTGAGTGGTGCGGTTACCCCTGATGTTTGGACAGTGGACAAGGTTATTCTTGAAATTGTAAAGGCATCTATATCCACTAAGCCCAAGGAATATCTATTGGATACAAAGACAGGCAAGACCATGTTGGTTGATCTTCCCCCTGAACGACAAAGTGCCCCTTGCCTGAGCAAAGAAGAGATATTGGAATTGGTCAGGACAGGCATAAAAGTGGAAGAACACTACGGGATAGCTCAAGATACGGAATGGGCTATAGATGATGACCTGCCCTTCCCGGAAAATGTATTTATGCTGCAATGCCGGCCAGAGCAAGTATGGAACAAACGCAAGAAAAAGTCAGTGCTGGGGAAGAAGAGCGGTTATGAGCTGCTGATGGCAAGGGCCATGAAACGGATAAAGATACAGGAGTAAAGAATCCACGCCCAAAGGACGTGGCCTTGATTGCCCCTGGAAGGGGCTAAAGCGCTATAAAGAAAAAGTGCCTAAAGTCGTGGTACGCCTTCGGCGTGCTATTTTATAAAACAACGCCTCAGGGGTTTGCCTTTTTTCCGGCCAATTGGTGTCATAGAGTAATTTATTTAAAATAGCAGGATTCATTAACTTTAGGCATTTTAGGCACTTTAGATCACTTTAGTCACTTGTGTATATTAAAGGCCGAGCCGATTGGCTCTGACCATGCCCAAAGGACATGGTTTTAAAATTGAAATAACATTCTAAATATAAGGAGGTAGTATTATAATGAAAGACCTAAGGGATTACATCGCTAAGTGCGAAGAAGAAGGCCTGTTGCACCGCATCAAGGCGGAGGTAGATTGGGATCTGGAGTTGTCACATATCGCAAAGCTTAACGAGGAAAAAAAGGGTCCGGTACTCTTGTTCGAGAATGTTAAGGATTATGACACTCCCGTAATGACAAGCGCCTGTACGACCCCGGAGAAGCTTGCTTTGATTATGGGTATGCCGAGGGAGTCCAACCTGACCCAGCTTATGGAGAAATGGGTTGAAAAAGGAAAGGAGAAGATACCCCCTGAATGGGTTGACAGCGCTGATGCTCCTTGCAAGGAAAACATCATTACTGGTGACGATGTGGATCTCTTCAAGTTCCCGGTCCCTAAATTCTATCCATTAGATGGCGGGCGTTTTTGGGGAACGTCACACTTTGTTGTCAGCAAAGACCCTGACACCGGGTGGGTAAACCTCGGTACTTATCGGGCGCAACTGTTTGACAAAAACCATGTCGGGATACAGTTCATTAAGGGCAAACATGCAGATATTATGCTCAAGAAATATCAGGCCCTCAAAAAACCCATGCCTGTGGCATCGATAGTCGGATGTGATCCGCTCCTGTTCCTGATGGGTGCGGCCCGGATATCGGCATTTGACTGCGAGTATGATATTGCCGGATCTATACGTGGTGAGGCTGTAAAGGTTGTTAAGGGAGAGACAGTTGATCTCCCCGTACCAGCTACTGCGGAAATAGTGATGGAAGGTGAGGTGGATGCCGAGAAGTTTATGGATGAAGGTCCATTCGGCGAGTACACAGGCTATTATTCGGGTGTTGGAACAGATCCCCGAAACTTTATCAAGGTAAATTGCATTACCCACAGGAATAACCCAATATTCTGGGGAACTACTGTGGGAAGGGCTGTAACGGATACGCACATGACCATGGCGCTTACCTATGGATCTACTCTGTGGCAGCAGCTTGAGGCAATGAAGATTCCCGGCATCAAATCCGTGTACTGTCCGCCCGAGGGATCGGGGAGATTCCTGGCAATCATTTCCATGAAACAGATGTATCCGGGACACGCCGACCAGGTACTCACTGCCGCCATATCAACGGAGATGGGCGCATATGGTCTCAAGACCGTCATTGTGGTGGACGAAGATATTGACCCATGGGATATCTCCCGGGTGCTGTATGCGTTGAGTTTCAGGTTCCAGCCAAACCGATCTCAGGTCATCAAACGAGGCAGGTCCACTCCCCTGGATCCGTCCCTTCCCATCAACGCCAGGTGGATAACCGGAAGGTTGCTGATTGATGCAACCATTCCCTATGACTGGGACGAAAAACCCATTCCGGTAGTCCTTGATCCTGATCTGGTAAAAAAGATCGAGGCAAGGTGGTCTGAATTAGGGTTTTAGAACGTACTCAAATTATGGATGCCTCCTCAAGATGTAGTAGAGTGAAAACTGGCATCAAGAGGAGGTGTTCTTCAGCAATAGTTTGGAGGTGAACAATGATAATAGCTGTGATCGGCATGCTCGATGAGAGGGAAGAAAGCCTGCAGCTCATAAAGGATCACATAGAGGGAAGAGGGCATAAAACCATACTTATTGATATCAGCATCGGTACCGGCGCTATTACGTCTGCCTTGAAGGCAGACGTCAACTGCGAGGAAATAGCCGGTATCAGTGAGACGACGGTTGATAACATAAGAAAAATGTTGGCCAAAGAGAGGGATAAGGCTACCTCGCTTGTAGCTGAAGGTCTGGGCAAAAAGTTGCAGGGGCTTTATCAGGCAGGAGAACTGCATGGCGTTATAGCCGTAGGCGGGATGACAGGAACGTTCATTACCCTCACAGCCATGAAATCGTTGCCTTTCGGCCTGCCCAAACTCCTGATCTCGAGTGTGGCGGCCATGCCGGCATATGCAAAGAAGCTTGCAGAATACTTCGGGGTCAGAGATATCACCGTGATGCATAGTGTGGTTGATACCGTGGGTGCAAATCCGCTGGTCAGGAATTTGATGATCAATGGCGCCGGAGCAATAAGCGGAATGGTTGAGGAGTATGAAGCGCCTAAGAAGGAGGAAAAACCGTCAATTGCTATTACCGAATTTGGCTTCTGCGAGAAGGGTGCCCACTATGTCAGAGAATCCCTGGAAAAAGATTATAATATTGTGTCTTTTCATGCTACCGGGATAGGTGAGAAGGCGGCAGTAGACCTGGTCGGCCAGGGCTTATTTGAGGCCTTTATTGATCTCGTGCCGGGCGGCTTTAGTGAATATCTCTTAGGGGGAAACCGTGCAGCCGGGCCGGACAGACTGGATGCAGGCTGCAAACTGGGAAAACCCTATATCCTGTCTCCATGCGGGTTTGACATGATTAGTTGCGGTCCCATTCAGAGGAGAGACGAAGGAGATCCGCTCTGGGTTTCTCGTAAACTGGCCGAAAGAAAACTTCTCCTTCAGGATGCCATAAGGGTTCAGGCAAGAACAAGCCCTGAGGAGATGGTGACCATTGCCCGTGCAGTGGCAGAGAAACTCAATCAGCACGAGGATAAAAAACTCGTAAAGTTTGTGATACCGACAAAGGGTTTCTCCTCCTTGAGTGTTGAAGGTGGCGCTCTTCATGAGCCGGAAACGGACCAGGCCCTTATTGATGAGCTGAAAAAAAACCTTGACCCTGATATAGAGATTATAGAAGTTGAGACCCACATCAATACCCCTGAGTTTGGCCGGGCCGTTGTAGACGCCCTTGAGGACAGCTTTAAACATCAGGCAGGTAAATAATAATTAGACCCGGGAGGGTAGCAATGTTCCCTAAATCAGACAAGTTCTGGAATCCTCTTCTTGAAACCCTGCCAAGGGAAAAGATCAGAGAACTACAGGTCAAAAAATTCAGGCGGATAATGAAATGGGCCTTTGAGCATTCAAAATTTCACCATCAGCTATATAAAGATGCCGGCATGGAGCCAGGGGACGTTAAGACTATGGCGGATATCGCTCGGGTGCCCAAAGTAGAAAAAAGCATGATGCGCGGTATTCAGAAAAAAGACCCTTACCCATACGGTGATATGCTTTGTGTTCCATTAGAAGATGTCTCTGAATTTCGACAGACCAGTGGCACAACCGGCCAACCCGTATATCAACCGGATACGTGGCAGGACTGGGAATGGTGGGCCGAAGCATGGGCATATATCCTTTATTCCCAGGGCTACAGGAAATCGGACAGGGTATTTATTCCATTTGGTTATAACATATTTGTGGCATTTTGGGCCGGGCATTATGGCGCTGAAAAACTGGGATGCGAAGTTGTCCCGGGAGGTGTCCTCAACACAGAGGCCCGTCTTCTTAAGATGCAGGAACTCAAGGCCACTGCCACCATGGCTACTCCCACCTATATCCTCGGCATGGCTGATACTGCCAGGAAAAAACTGGGGATTGATCCTGCTACAGACCTTAACATCCAAAAGATCACCTGTGCAGGTGAACCCGGCGCCAGTATCCCCACCACTAAAAAGAGGATGGAAGAGGCATGGGGTGCCAAGGTGTATGATCACATAGGTGCCACGGAAATCGGGGCCTGGAGCTATGAGTGCGAAGAACAGCCAGGAGGCCTTCATGTGAACGAGGGGCTTTTCCTGGTGCAGATTGAGGACGTAGAAACCGGGGAGATCATTGAGGAGCCAAACAAACGAGGAAAGATGGTCATTACTGCCTTTGACCGGCTGGCCCAACCATGCATTCGATTTGATTCCAAGGATATCATCATGTGGCACGAACAGGAATGCCCCTGCGGTCGGACTTTCCGCATGATTAAGGGGGGAGTTGTAGGTCGTGCTGACGATATCACCAAGGTCAAGGGGGTGCTGCTTGCACCAACGGCCATAGAAGAGGCTGTTAGAGGGGTTCCTGAGCTGGGAGATGAATATGAAGTGACAGTAACCAAAAAAGGAGATACCGATGATATCTCTTTAAAGGTGGAATTGCAGACTGAGGCGGAGAATCTCAAAGAAAAGGTCCTGGCAAAACTGAACGATCAACTAAGGCTTAAAACCAACCTGCGCTATAATATCTCTTTTCATCCATATGGTTCATTACCCAGATATGATGTTAAGGCCAAGCGATTCAAAGATCTCCGCAAAGATCACTAAGAGAGGCAGACAAATATGGATAATACTGTAGATATAAAAGAGCTTGGTAAAATGATAGACGAAATTGAAACCGCTGCAAATGGATTGATTGAAAAAGCCCAGGGAATCCAGGCGATCGAGCGCAATGCAGAGCGAATACTGGCCAGCACAACAATGCTCAAGATCAATGTGAGCGACCTGATTAACTAACGTTTCGCAAATGTAACATCTCAATAAATCGGGGCATTCCTACTGCTTCCCCCTTTTGCAAAGGGGGATTGAGGGGGATTTTTTAATACAGCCCGGGTTTATTGAGAACTTACCAATAATTCCCAGTATTCCATAATTCCACTATTCTAATCCCACGGCGGGACGGAGTAAAGCGGAGCCAACTTGTATTTCATGCTTGGGAAGGCAAGAACTGGAAGGAACTAAATGTCAAAACGAATCGTAATCGGTATTTCAGGTGCAAGCGGCGTTATCTACGGCGTAAGGATGCTCAGTTTACTTAGAGAAAAAGACTTCGAGACCCATCTCATATTATCCGAAGCCGGTAAGAAAAATATAGAGATAGAAACAAGCTATAAGGCCGAGGAAGTGGCGGCCATGGCACGCTATACTTATGACAAC
>JAIWDV010000012.1:0-5313 GCA_048632525.1 Bacteroidales bacterium
AAGGAGGCTTTATTTTTTTTGATGACTGAATTTCTGTACCAGGATCCGTTTCCTCTAAGCAAGGATACAACTGAGTATCGCCTGCTCACCAAGGACTATGTTGCAACCGACTCTTTAGATGGCAGGCAGATTATTAAAATTACCCCTGAAGGATTGACGTTGCTCGCCGAAGAGGCATTCAGAGATGTTTCTCACCTGCTGAGGAGATCCCACCTTAAACAGCTATCAAGTATTCTGGATGACCCTGAATCGTCTGTCAATGACAGGTATGTGGTTCTGGAAATGCTGAAAAATGCAGTTATTTCCGCAGAGGGGATATTTCCCATGTGTCAGGATACAGGGACAGCTATTGTTATTGGCAAGAAAGGTCAACAGGTGTGGACAGGTTTTTCCGACGAAGAGGCCCTGTCCAGAGGCATTTTCAATGCCTATATGAAAAACAACCTTCGCTATTCCCAAATGGCTCCCCTGACCATGTACGAGGAAAAAAATACCGGGTGCAATTTACCCGCTCAGATTGATCTGTATGCAACAGAAGGTGATGCCTATCAATTCTTATTCATTGCCAAGGGAGGGGGATCTGCCAACAAAACTTTTCTGTATCAGGAAACCAAGGCTGTATTGAATCCTGATACCCTGATCGATTTCATGACCAGCAAGATGAAAACCCTTGGGACCGCTGCCTGTCCTCCCTACCACCTTGTATTTGTTGTTGGCGGCACGTCTGCTGAAGCTAACCTTAAAACAGTGAAACTTGCTTCTGCAGGCTATCTGGACCAACTTCCTACCACAGGCAATGAATGGGGGCAGGCGTTCAGGGACACGCAGCTTGAAGAAAAATTGCTCATTCAGTCACAAAATCTGGGTATTGGCGCCCAGTTTGGAGGTAAATATTTTTGTCTCGATGTTAGAGTTATTCGTTTGTCCAGGCATGGGGCCTCCTGCCCGGTTGGCCTTGGAGTGAGCTGCAGTGCCGATAGAAATGTCAAAGCCAGGATTACTAAGGAAGGAATTTTCCTGGAGAGGCTGGAAACCAATCCAGCCCGGTTCTTGCCGGAACCCAAGGCTCCCGATAAAGGTGCAGTGAGCATTGACCTTAACGTGCCCATGGATGAAATCCGTGAAACATTGGGCAAGTACCCGGTAGCTACACCCTTGATGCTTAGCGGCAAGATTGTAGTTGCCAGGGATATTGCCCATGCCAGGCTGAAAGAACGTCTGGACAGGGGTGAAGGGCTTCCCCAGTATTTAAGAGATCACATTGTATATTATGCCGGTCCTGCAAAGACTCCCAGGGGGTACGCTTCCGGTTCTTTCGGTCCTACAACGGCAGGACGTATGGACCCTTACGTTCCTCTATTTCAAAAGCATGGAGCTTCTTTGGTCATGCTTGCCAAAGGTAACCGTTCAGGGGAAGTAAGAGATGCCTGCAAAAAATATGGGGGATTCTATCTGGGATCAATAGGAGGGCCTGCTGCCAGATTGGGGAAAGAGTGCATAACAGATGTTGAGATACTTGAATATCCTGAACTGGGAATGGAGGCCATATTTATAATCACGGTCAAGGATTTCCCCGCCTTTATCATAATGGATGACAAGGGAAACGATTTTTTTGAGAATATTTTGTGTTAATAGAAAGGAAAATATCATGTCTACGAAAACTACAACCATAGAAGGAAACGAAGCAGCGTCTCATGTGGCTTACGCCATGAGTGATGTAACGGCGATCTATCCCATTACGCCATCGAGCAATATGGGGGAATACGTTGATGAATGGGCAGCCCATGGCAGGAAGAACATCTTTGGCCAGGTATTGAAGGTTGTGGAGATGCAGTCAGAAGCGGGTGCTGCCGGTGCTGTGCACGGGGTACTATCTTCCGGTGCTTTATCCACTACCTTTACTGCCTCCCAGGGGCTTTTATTGATGATTCCCAACATGTACAAGATCTCCGGGGAATTGATGCCAACGGTTTTTCACGTCTCTGCCCGGGCCATTGCCACCCATGCCCTTTCCATTTTTGGGGATCACTCGGACATCAACGCGGTGCGTCAGACAGGGTTTTCTCTCCTTGCCTCTGCCTCTGTCCAGGAGGTGATGGACCTGGCCCTGGTAGCTCATCTTGCCAGTATCCGGACCAGTTTACCCTTTGTCCATTTTTTTGACGGATTCAGGACCTCCCAGGAGATCCAGAAGATAGAACTGATAGACTACGATGATATGGCCAGGCTGGTGGACTGGGAAGCCATTGAGGAGTTCAGGTCAAGGGCCATGAATCCGGAGTATCCCCAGCTCAGGGGCACGGCCCAGAACCCTGATATCTTTTTCCAGAACCGGGAGGCCTTAAATCCCTATTACGATCGTATTATTGACATTGTGGAAGAAGAGATGGCAAAGGTGAGTGATCTTGTGGGCCGGCAGTATAATCTCTTTGACTACGTGGGTGATCCGGAGGCAGAGCGGGTTGTTGTGTCCATGGCCTCCAGTTGCGATGTTATAGAAGAGACAGTCAACTACCTGACCGGGCTGGGGGAACGTGTAGGGCTTATCAAGGTACGTCTTTACCTGCCCTTTTCCAGGAAACACTTTTTAAGTGTCCTGCCTGCCACGGCCCAAAGGATTGGTGTACTGGACAGGATAAAGTCCCCGGGGTCCCTCGGAGAGCCTCTATACCAGGATGTATGCACGATTTTTCAGGAAAGGGGCGAAGCCCAGGTTATTGTGGGTGGCCGGTATGGTCTGGGGAGCAAGGATTTCACACCGACCATGGTCAAGGCCGTATTTGACAGTCTGCGTTCCAGGGCACCCAAAAATCATTTTACAGTGGGCATTGTAGATGACGTGACCCACACCTCCCTTGAACTTCCCGAAGAGATTGATCCATCACCCAAGGGAACGGTGCGGTGTAAATTCTGGGGCCTGGGTGCAGACGGCACGGTTGGAGCCAATAAAAACGCCATCAAGATCATCGGAGAAAACACGGACATGTATGCCCAGGCCTATTTTGCCTATGACGCCAAGAAGTCCGGGGGAATCACCATGAGCCATCTCAGGTTCTCTCCTGAAAGAATCCAGTCTCCTTATCTTCTGACTAAATCTGACTTCATAGCGTGCCATAATCCCGCCTTTGTTGATCAATATGATCTTTTAGAGGGGATCAAGGAAGAGGGGGCATTTCTTTTAAATTCTCCCTGGACTGCCAAGGAAATGACGAACAAACTGCCTGACCCCATGAAACGCAAAATTGCCCAAATGAAGATAAATTTTTACAATATTGACGCGGTCAAGATCGGTGCCCAACTGGGCCTTGGCGCCCGCATCAACATGATCATGCAGGCAGCCTTTTTTCAAATATCAGGTGTCATTCCTCCGGAAGAGGCATTTGACTACATGAAGACTGCTATCAAGAAAACTTACGGGAAAAAGGGAGACAAGGTGGTCAAAATGAACGTTGATGCGGTAGACAAGGCCATCGGCGCCTTAAAGAAGATCGCTGTTCCCAAATCGTGGGCCACGGCCGGTCAGGAAGCCTATATGGAAAGGGATGAGCCTGAGTTTGTGACAAATGTCATGCGACCCATGCTGGCCCAACAGGGCGACAAGCTCCCTGTGAGCGCCATGCCCCCGGACGGGATCTTTCCCACCGCCACCACCCAATATGAGAAAAGGGGTGTTGCCATCAATGTACCCGAGTGGCAGGAGGAAAACTGTATCCAGTGTAACCAGTGTGCCTTTGTTTGCCCCCATGCGGTCATAAGGCCGGTACTTGCCCATGAGGAAGATCTAAAAGATGCCCCTAAGGATTTTGTGACCGTGGATGCCAAGGGAAAAGAGCTGAAAGGATTGCGTTTTCGGATACAGATAAGTCCCCTTGACTGCACCGGGTGCGGCAACTGCGCCCAGGTTTGCCCTGCCAAGAAAAAGGCCCTTGTCATGAAACCCCTTGGTACCCAAACAAAGCTGCAGGTGCCCAATCATGTCTTTTCAACAGAGCTTCCCATCTTAGATGACCTGATGCCCATGACGTCTGTAAAAGGGAGCCAGTTCAGACAGCCCCTCTTTGAGTTTTCAGGCGCCTGTCCCGGTTGTGGTGAGACACCCTATGTGAAACTCATCACCCAGCTCTTTGGTGATCGCATGATGATTGCCAACGCCACGGGCTGTTCTTCTATCTATGGAGGCTCTGCCCCTGTCTGCCCTTACACAGTTAATGAGGATGGGCACGGTCCTGCGTGGGCTAATTCGCTTTTTGAAGACAATGCTGAATATGGTTTTGGCATGGAGCTGGGTGTTACCCAGAGGCGTGAAAAACTGGCCGATCTAATGCGTGAAGCCAGAGAAAAAGGTGTCTCGAAAGACCTTGATGAGGCATTCCAGGGATGGCTTGAGAACATGAGTGACGGGGAGAAATCAAAGGAGCTTGGCAGGCAGATCATTGATCTCATTGAACTTGAACTTGCAAGCCCTGAGGGTGAAGACTTTAACCCGCTCCTTATTGATATTCTTGACAGAAGCGACTATCTGACCAAGAAATCCATCTGGGTATTTGGCGGAGACGGATGGGCCTATGACATTGGCTATGGTGGACTTGACCATGTAATTGCCTCGGGCCATGATGTAAACATCCTGGTGCTGGACACCGAGGTTTACTCCAATACCGGTGGTCAGGCCTCCAAGTCAACGCCCACGGGCGCTGTGGCCAAGTTTGCTGCTGCTGGAAAACCCACACAGAAAAAGGATATGGGTCGTATGGCCATGACTTATGGGTATGTGTATGTGGCCTCTATTGCCATGGGCGCCAACAAAAATCAGGCCTTAAAGGCCATTTTAGAGGCAGAGAGCTATCGAGGGCCTTCCTTGATTATTGCCTATTCCCCATGCATTAACCACGGTATCAATATGGGGTTGACTCAGGAAGAGGAAAAGAAGGCCGTGGAGACGGGATACTGGTCCCTTTACAGGTATAACCCGTTACTTAAAGATGAGGGGAAAAACCCGTTTATTCTTGATTCCAAAGAGCCCAAAGAGGGTTTTAGGGAATTTCTAATGGGCGAAGTGCGTTATTCGAGCCTCACGAGAACCTTCCCGGATCATGCCGAAACGCTTTTTCAAAAGGCTGAAGAAGACATGAAGGCAAGATACGAAACGTACAAGAAAATGGCAGAATAGGAGTGGAATGTTTGCCCTGTGGTAACTACTCAGGTTCAAAGTTCAATGGTTCACGGTTCAAGGTTAACTGATGAAAACTGCACGGTTTTGAGATATCGAGGGGTGGCACATTGCGCGTAACTGCTGCCGTTCATAGGTTCATCAAC
>JAIWDV010000012.1:5321-15062 GCA_048632525.1 Bacteroidales bacterium
CCTTGATATGCATTCTTGAAACGATCGCACTGAATTCTACTCCAGGAGTTTCTACGCAACGGGAGAGGAAAGCCAGGTCTGGGCCAGGGGTTCAAGGTTAACTGATGAAAACTAAAACAACCCTGAACCCTCGTATGTGACTCCGCAAGGCCAGCGTCACTTTTTTGATCAAACTGGCAACTTCGGTGGCCAGAGGCGGCGCTGAACTGTGAACCTGACAACCTGAGTAGTTACCCTGAATATATTATGGAAGGGATGTCCGAACCACGGAGGAAGAGATGAATTGGTTCATAAGTACTCTGGGCAGTTCCATCGGGAAAAAGTTGATGATGGCTGTAACCGGCCTTGGATTCGTAGGTTTCCTGACAGTGCATCTTATCGGCAACCTCACTCTTTACGGTGGACAGGGTCTGTTTACCTCGTATGTGGAGCACCTCCATGCATTGGGCCCGCTAATAACTGTCTCGGAACTGGGCCTTTTGTCCTTTGCCGTTATACATATAGTGATAGGGACACTTCTTTTTTATCAAAACCTGATGGCAAGACCTGTGAGGTATAAAGTCAAAAAGAACGCGGGAGGCCGCACCATAGGGTCGGCAACCCAGCCCTATACCGGTTTTATTATTCTGGCTTTTGTTATCCTTCACCTCCTTGATTTCCATTTTGCCGAACATACCAATGAGACTCTCTTTCGACTTGTGTTCACTACACTCGCAAGCCCTCTGTATATGATCATCTATGTTGTAGCAATGATTGTTGTTGCCGTCCATGCCAGTCACGGTTTTTGGAGTCTATTTCAAACTCTCGGCGCCAATCATCCTAAATATATGCCAATCATTCAGAAGCTCGGCATTGCCGTCAGTCTCGTGTTTGGGGTCGGGTTTGGTTTTATTCCGATCTTTATTTTGTTAATAGCATAAGGAGCTAAGATATGCAGCTTGATGCAAAAGTGCCGGGAGGCCCGCTTGCGGAAAAATGGGACAGACACCGCTTTGAGCTAAAACTTGTCAATCCAGCAAATAAGAGAAAATTTGAGATCATAGTAGTCGGCTCGGGCCTTGCGGGTGCCTCAGCCTCGGCTACACTGGCGGAACTGGGCTATAATGTCAAAACCTTCTGCATCCAGGACAGCCCGCGCCGTGCCCACAGTATTGCTGCACAGGGGGGCATTAATGCTGCCAAGAATTATCCGGGCGACGGGGACAGTATCTGGAGGCTCTTTTACGATACCATCAAGGGAGGCGATTTTCGTTCAAGGGAGGCAAATGTATATCGCCTGGCACAAATCAGTAATAACATCATTGATCAGTGTGTGGCCCAGGGAGTCCCCTTTGCGCGGGAATATGGGGGCCTGCTTGCTAACCGATCCTTTGGCGGCGCTCAGGTTGAACGGACCTTTTATGCCAGAGGCCAGACAGGCCAGCAGCTCCTTCTCGGTGCCTACAGTGCGCTCATGCGCCAGGTGGCTGCTGGAAAAGTGAAGGTGTATCCACGGCGGGAGATGATGGATCTTGTCCTTGTGGATGGGTCTGCACGGGGAATCGTGGTTCGTAATCTCATCACCGGTGAAATGGAAAGCTACGCGGCTCATGCGGTGATACTTGCAACAGGTGGCTATGGCAATGCCTATTTTCTTTCCACATATGCCATGAGCTCCAACGTCAGTGCCATTTGGCGGGCGTACAAAAAAGGGGCATATCTTGCCCACCCTTCTTTTGTTCAGATCCACCCCACGTGTATTCCTGTGCATGGAACCTATCAGTCCAAACTGACCCTCATGAGCGAGAGCCTGAGGAATGACGGCCGCGTGTGGGTGCCCAATAAGGCAGGAGACAAACGATCTCCCAATGATATTCCTGAGTCAGAAAGAGACTATTATTTAGAAAGAAAATATCCAAGTTTTGGAAACCTGGTCCCGCGCGATGTGGCCTCTCGCAATGCAAAGGAGGTATGTGACCAGGGAAAAGGGATAGGGCCAACCGGGTTTGCCGTCTACCTTGATTTTAAAGATGCCATTGAGAGAGACGGGATAGATGTCATCCGGAAAAAATACGGCAATCTTTTTCAGATGTATGAAAGGATCACAGGCGAAGACCCGTATGGAGCTCCTATGATGATCTACCCTGCTATACACTATACCATGGGAGGTTTATGGGTCGATTACAACCTTATGAGCACCATACCTGGCCTGTTTGTCCTTGGTGAGGCTAATTTTTCAGACCACGGTGCCAACCGGCTCGGCGCAAGCGCGTTAATGCAGGGGCTGGCAGATGGTTACTTCGTTATTCCGTACACAATTGGCGGGTATCTGGCAGGCACTGTTTTACCCGAAGTGAATGAGGCCCATCCTGCGTTCGAAGATTCCACAAAATTGGTGAATGAGGGTATTGATAAATTGCTCTCCGTAAAGGGAGGCCGTACGGTTGATGATTTTCACAAGGAACTGGGCCGCATACTATGGGAGTATGGCGGCATGTCCAGGAATGAAACGGGTATGCTAAAGGCAAAGGAACTTATTCCTGGGCTTCGCGAGCAGTTTTGGGAGAACGTTATGGTAACAGGCTCACCTGGAGAATTTAATCAGACCCTGGAAAGGGCGGGTCGGGTGGCTGATTTTCTCGAGTTTGCCGAATTGCTCGTGGAGGATGGCGTGAGCCGTGAGGAATCCTGTGGCTGCCATTTCAATGAGGCGTTTCAAACAGAGGAGCATGAGGCCCAGAGGAATGACGATTCTTGCTCCTATGTCGCTGCATGGGAGTTCCGTGGAACCGGAAAGGCTCCGGCACTTCATAAGGAACCGCTTGTGTTTGAAAATGTGGAGCTTGCGCAGAGGAGTTATAAATGAGTGAGAATATCAATTTAACCTTAAAGGTCTGGCGCCAGAACGGTCCGGATGACAAAGGGCATTTGGAGACATATGAGGCCAAAGACATTTCAACGGATATGTCTTTCTTAGAGATGCTTGATGTGGTGAATGAGCAGCTCACAGTTGACGGAAAAGACCCCATTGCTTTTGATCATGATTGCCGCGAGGGTATTTGTGGTATGTGTGGGACAGTGGTTAACGGTCTGGCTCACGGTCCGGAGCCTGCGACCACACTTTGCCAGCTCCATATGAGGCATTTTAAAGACGGAGATACCATCGTAATTGAACCCTGGCGTGCACGCCCATTCAAAATCATCAGGGACCTGGTGGTGGACCGTAGTTCATTTGACGAGATTATACAGGCGGGTGGTTATGTCTCTGTAAACACAGGGCAGGCCCCGGAGGCCAACAGCATCCCCATATCCCAGGAGAAGGCAGAGCTTGCCATGGATGCTGCCGCATGCATTGGATGCGGCGCCTGTGTTGCTGCCTGCCCCAATGCGTCTGCAATGCTTTTCGTAAGCGCTAAGATATCTCAACTTGCGCTGCTGCCGCAGGGGAAACCTGAAGCGGCACGTCGCGCCCTTGGCATGGTTAAGGCCATGGATGCATGTGGTTTTGGGAACTGCTCAAACGAAAGAGAATGTGAAGCCGTATGCCCGAAGGAGATAAAAATTACCAACATTGCTCGTTTCAACCGTGAATTTCTAAAGGCGAGTTTTGGTTCGCCCATTTTCCCTTGACATGAAAATATAATTTGTCTATAGACCTGCTACAATAGCTGATTTTGAAGTGTTAAACGAAGCAACGTTAGGGTAAAGGCCTTGATATGACAAGGGCAGTCGTGGATACAAGTCTAAAAAACATCCTGTCAGATAAGAGATCCAGCATCATCAAAAAATGGCGTGATGTAATCGTTGATACCTATCCGAGTGAAACCCAGAGATTTATTCGGAAAGAAAAGGACCTGTTTGCAAACCCTGTTGGCAATATTATTTCGAAAGACGTAGAGACTCTCTACGATGAATTAATCAAAGACGGGGACGACGATAAAATCACGTTATGCCTTGAAAATATAATTAGAATCAGGTCGATTCAGGACTTTAAACCTTCCCAGGCCATTGGCTTTGTACTTCAACTGAAAAAACTTGTAAGGGAAATGTTGGAGTCTAAAGCCCCGATCAACGGGCTTTCCGGTGAACTCCAGGCCTTTGAAAACAGGATAGATGACATAGCCCTGCTGGCATTCGATATTTACTCGCAATGCCGCCAGAAGATTTATGAAATTCGGGTCAATGAAGTTAAGAATCAGTTAGGCGGGTTGTTAAAGAGAGCAAATTTGACATTTGAGATACCGGAACAAGAACCGGAACTCTGAGATTATAGAATCGATAGTGCAAATTTGAAGAGAGGTAGTCATTTATGAACTTCATCATCAGCATCCTGTTTTCCGGCTTTGCAGTTTCAACGCTTATTTTAATTCCCTGGGTGGGCGTTGGTGCCTTTGACTTGCGGGTCCTTTTCGGGGTGATTGTCCCATATGCCGCCATGGCCACCTTTTTTATTGGGATTATTGTCAGGGTCATAGACTGGGGAAAATCGCCAGTCCCATTCAGAATCCCTACCACTGCGGGACAGGAGTGGTCTTTTCCATGGATCAAGTCAAATCCTATTGATAATCCAAAGGGTACTGGTGGAGTTATTGTCAGGATGATTCTTGAAGTGCTTCTGTTCCGGTCATTATTCAGGAATACCAGACTCGAATACAGAAATGCCGATGGCGGCCTAAAGGTCGACTATGAATGGGAAAAGTGGCTCTGGTTGGCGGCACTGGCCTTTCACTGGGCTTTCCTTGTTATTTTCCTAAGACACTTCAGGTTTTTTATGGAGCCTATCCCCAGCTTTGTTCACCTGCTTGATAACCTTGACGGGTTTTTACAAATGGGCGTTTTGCCCTTCAATGGTCTGGGTGTCCCTTGCGTATACATTTCTGATCTTCTTATGTTAGCGGCCGTGACCTATCTATTTTTTAGAAGGCTCTACATACCGCAGGTGCGTTATATCTCACTTCCTGCAGATTATTTTCCCTTGTTTTTGATCCTTGCCCTGGGCTTGACCGGAGTGCTCATGAGGTATTTTCTCAGGGTGGACATTACGGCGGTAAAGGAACTGGCCATAGGCCTTTTCAAATTCAGCCCGACTGTGCCTGAAGGGATTGGTGTGATTTTCTATATTCATCTCTTTATCTTGAGCGTTCTGATTGCCTATTTCCCATTCAGCAAATTGATGCATTTTGCTGGCGTATTTTTAAGCCCCACCAGAAACCTGTCCAATAACAACCGTTTTGTCAGGCATGTTAATCCCTGGGATTATCCCGTTCAAACGCATACTTACGATGAATATGAGGACGAATTCAGAGAGCGAATGATAGAAGTTGGGCTCCCGGTAGAAAAAGAGATTGAACCAAAAGAAGAACCAAAAGAAGAGGAAAAGGAGTAAGTATGGCGGATACACCAAAACCGGATGAATTAGCAAAGATAGATCATACACCTCCTGTATTCAGGGGTTGGATGGATACGCAGCCCGAGATCAGGCCGGGCATCGCCTGCTATGGTTCAAAGGCAAAAGACCTTAAATATGTCGACATGCCAAACCCGAGAGACTGGAGTCCTTTTGATGACGATTGGAAATTACCCGAAAATTGGGAGGAGACCATTCATGAAGGGTTCAAGGATCGGCTGGACAGGTTTCGATCGTTCAAGCTCTTCATGGATATCTGCGTGAGATGCGGGGCCTGCGCTGATAAATGCCATTTTTTTATCGGTTCCGGTGATCCCAAGAACATGCCAGTTATGAGGGCCGAGCTCTTGAGATCAGTCTACCGGAAGAAGTTTACTGTTGGAGGAAAGCTTCTCGGAAGACTTGCAGGCGCAAGGGAACTTACTGAAGATGCGCTAAAAGAGTTATGGTACTACCTCTACCAGTGTACCGAATGCCGCCGCTGTTCGCTTTTCTGCCCTTATGGGATCGATATGGCCGAAATCACTATCATGGGGAGGGAGCTTACTAACCTGGTGGGCCTCAATATTGACTGGATTGCCGCGCCCGTGGCCAATTGTTACAGGACAGGAAATCACCTCGGTATTCAACCCCATGCTTACAAGGATATGCTCGACTTTTTTACGGATGAAATTGAGGACATAACAGGCCTCAGGATGGAGCAGGACCTTAACAGGAAGGGCGCTGAAATCCTGTTTATTACACCTTCCGGTGATGTTTTCGCTGACCCGGGCACATTTACCTGTATGGGCTATATGATGCTCTTCCATTATCTTAAAGGTCTGGGCCTTGACATAACCTGGAGTACTTATGCATCAGAAGGGGGCAACTTTGGCTATTTCACATCCCATGAGATGGCAAAAAGACTGAACGCCAAGATGTACGCCGAGGCCAAGAGGTTGGGGGTGAAGTGGATACTGGGAGGTGAGTGTGGTCACATGTGGAGGGTCCTTAATCAGTATATGGATACCTTTAACGGGCCCGCTGATTTCCTTGAAGAGCCGGTTTCCCCTATTACGGGCACCAGGTTTGAGAATGCAAAAACCACAAAGATGACCCATATAATCGAATTTACAGCGGACCTGATCAAAAACAATAAATTGAAACTGGATCCGAGCCGGAATGATAACTTGAAGGTCACATTCCATGACTCCTGTAACCCGGCCCGGGGCATGGGGATTTTAGAAGAGCCCAGGTATGTGATTAAAAACGTATGTAATAATTTTTACGAAATGCCACCCAGCACTATCAGGGAACAGACCTTCTGCTGCGGGAGCGGGGCAGGGCTTAACGCAGGAGAAAATATGGAGTTGAGGATGCGCGGAGGGCTCCCCAGGGCAAATGCAGTAAAATTCGTGCATGAGAAGCATGATGTCAATATGCTTGCCTGCATCTGTGCAATTGACAGGGCTGTTTTGCCTAATCTAATGGAATATTGGGTGCCTGAGGTTGATGTCACCGGAGTTCACGAGATGGTAGCAAACGCCCTGGTTTTCGAGGGAGAAAAGAAAAGGACCACAGATCTGCGTGGCGAACCCCTGCCGGGGATGGAGGATGAAGAGGATGTATGACGGAGGTAAAATCATCATCGGATTGATTATTGGTGTCGGCTTGTTATTGTCCCCTTTCATCTATGACGCTGGAAAGGCCGCCAAAGCGCCGGATCCGGAGCTCACGGCCAAGGCAAAGGAGGCAAAAGAGTGTGTGGCAGAGACTTCATATATGAAGAGTTCGCACATGCATTTGTTAGATGAATGGAGGCACACGGTTGTTCGTGATGGTGAGCGGTATTATAAGGCCAAAAACGGCAAAGTGTATTATAAGAGCCTGCAGACAACATGCCTGGACTGCCATTCAAACAAGTCCAAATTTTGCGATCAATGTCATGACTATGTAGGAATAGATCCTTACTGCTGGACTTGTCATATCGAGCCGAAGGAGAATAAGTGATGGGCGTAGACAGAAGAGGTTTTTTAAAGATAGCCGGAATTTCTGCCCTACTCGGGTTGGGAGGAAAAACCGCTATTGATTTTCTTGCTCCTGGAGACCTGGAGGCTTCGATGGATGCGGTTCCCCTCACAGAGGGGAACAGGTGGGCCATGGTAATCGACATGCAGAAGATGGATGAAGAGATGATGGACAAATGCATAGAGGCCTGCCACAGTGAGCATAATGTGCCTGATCTTGGAAATCCCAAGGACGAAGTCAAGTGGTTGTTTAAAGAAGAATACGAACATACTTTTCCGGGCCAAAAACACGACTATATCGGCGATGAAGTGAAGCATAAAAATTTTCTCCTCCTTTGTAATCACTGTTCCAATCCACCCTGCTGCAGGGTGTGCCCAACTAAGGCCACATGGCAGAGAAAAGATGGTGTTGTGATGATGGATCAGCACCGCTGCATTGGATGTAGATTCTGTATGGCCGCATGCCCTTTTGGTGCCAGGAGTTTTAACTGGGGGGACCCGAGAAAGGCGCCAAAGGAATTGAATCCGGACTTTCCGACCAACCAGGACTATCCCACAAGGGAGAAAGGCGTGGTGGAAAAATGCACTTTCTGTGCGGAACGGATCGCCAAAGGGCAACTTCCGGCCTGTGTTGAGGCTGCTAACGAGATAAAGGAAAACGTCTTGACCTTCGGAGATCTCGCTGATCCTGATTCAGGGGTGAGAGCGATCCTTCGGAAACATTATACGATTCGACGAAAACCCGAACTTGGTACAGAACCAAATATTTTCTATATTGTATGAGGTGGTTATGCTTGACAGGGCAGTAACAGGAAGTCAAAAGTACTGGGGATGGCTGATATTTTTACTCATTCTAATGGGTATTGGCTTTGCCTGCTATCTTTACCAGTTCAAGGTTGGCCTGAAGATAACGGGCATGAGCAGGGATGTGTCGTGGGGTTTTTATATTGGCCAGCTTACATATTTTGTTGGTATAGCAGCCGGTGGGGTAATGGTGGTACTGCCTTACTATCTGCATGATTACAAGGCCTTTGGCAGGATCACCATATTAGGGGAATTCCTGGCCGTAGCATCCGTTGTCATGTGCGGCCTGTTTGTTATAGTGGATCTCGGTAATCTGCCCAGGATGATAAACATTATGATCTACCCTAATCCGACGTCCATCCTGTTCTGGGATATGATTGTCCTTAACGTGTATATGTTACTTAATATTGTTATAGGCTGGAATGTCTTGAGTGCGGAGCGAAAAGGCATTCGTTATCAAAAATGGGTTAAAGTACTTATTTATATCTCAATCCCCTGGGCCTTTAGCATTCACACTGTGACGGCATTTCTGTATGCGGGTATACCGGGAAGGCATTTTTGGTTGACAGCCATAATGGCGGCTCGTTTTCTTTCCTCGGCATTTGCCTCTGGTCCGGCACTGCTGATACTTTTATGCCTGATAGTCAGAAAGGTGAGCAAATTCGATCCGGGAAAGGAGCAAATAAGAACGCTTGGAGGAATCGTCACTTATGCCTTTATTCTCAACATGTTTTTTCTCCTCCTTGAAGTCTTTACTGCCTTTTACAGCCAGATACCAGGCCATATGCATTCATTTGTATACCTGTTTTGGGGCCTTGAAGGCCATGGCAGTGTACTTGCCCCGTGGATGTGGACATCTATAGCATTTGCGGTTGTGGCCCTTGTTCTTCTGATTGTCCCGGCGACTCGCAGGAGAGAAGATATCCTTGCAGTGGCGTGTGCGGCAGTTATTGTATCCACATGGATTGATAAAGGATTTGGCCTGGTAATCGGTGGATTTATACCCAATCCTTTTGACAGAGTCTTTGAGTACTGGCCTACTGTCCCTGAGGTCTTGATTAGCGTCGGGGTGTGGGCAACAGGATTTTTCATATTGAGTGTCCTATACAAGATTGTTGTTTCAGTGAAAGAAGAGGTTGCTGCTTGAACTTATTTAGGCTTGACAGCGGAATTTTACTCTGGTACAAGTCGCTCTGACTCTATCTATGAGGGTGTCTGAGAATGAGATATTTTTTCCAAGATCAAGGAAGGCGAAAATTATAACCACAGGAATACATTGAAGTATTTCGAGGATTATAATTTGAGTCTGACGTAGAGATTGGGACAAATAGCCATTATCGGACAGCCTTCTAGGGTGTTTGAGAATAAGCCAAAAGATAGGTGTTAAACTGTATTGATTCATTTTTATATTTCTATTGTAGGAGGATAAGGTATATGGGTTACGAAGTAGTGGTTATCAAAGAAAAGTGTGAAGGGTGTGAAGAATGTGTAGAAGTTTGTCCTGTGGACGTTTTTGAAATGGAGGACGAAAAGTCGGTGCCGGTG
>JAIWDV010000013.1:0-14793 GCA_048632525.1 Bacteroidales bacterium
TATTGGAATGGCCGGAGCTAAGTTCTGTTTGAACGTTTGGATAAATAGATCGTTCATATCCGGATCATACAGGGGCCCTTCAACATGGTCGGCAACTGACCAGCCTTGCATGGGGATTAAAACCTTCACCATTTCTCCCGCGGGATTCAGCCTGGCTGATAATTGCCGGGCGATGGTTTGTGTCTCTATTTCATTCAGCCGGATCGCGGATCGGAAATCATAGAAAAAGATTTTGCGATCTTTATATTGCTCGGGGATATTGTGACGGTCAAATTCCAGTACCGCGCAGTCCAGCCCACCGGGAACCACAAGGCGGGGAAGGGGTTTCCCGGAGACCGGCTCAAAACGATGGGGACCGATATTCCCACAATAACCGTTCATGAGATGATCCGCCAGTTCATGAGTGGCCAAATCCAATATGCCGTCAAAATAGTCTTCTTCCGCCAGTTCTTCCATGGCGGTTCCCCCTGTACCGTTGGCATGGAAGGTCACAACTTCATATCCTTTGTCTTCCAAAATACTTCTAATCTGTTCCGCTGCCTGTGTAATAAACCCGAAAAAGGATAAGGCGATGCGCCGGCGATCCTTGCCAAACGTCCAGTCACTCCGGGCCATGGCACAGACGGCTGCCGCGGCTTTATCCAGCATACCACCCAAAATACTGTTGATGCCCAATATATCTGAAACACTGTGCATCATGGTAATATCTTTGGTTCCCACCACGCTTGACATGTCTCTGGAAGCCACGGTAGACAGCATGACTTTGGGAACGCCCAGGGGCAGCACCCGCATGATACCGGTGCACAGGTGAGTACCGGATCCGCCCCCGGCCGACACAATACCGCAGATTTCACCTTTATCATAAAGCGTCTTGACCGCATCCCCGGCTTCCTGAAGCATGGTTTGAATCATTTCATCCCGATCCCGGCCTTCTGATAAAACACCCCTATCATGCAGGGAAGTAAAAAGATCGAGATCCACGTCACAGGACGCCGGCTTTTTGGTACCGACATTAATCATAAGGGCGCGAAGGCCCTGTTTTTCAACACGCTCCTTAAGAAAAAGGTGTTCTTCCCCTTTTGTATCATAAGTGCCAAGTACTGCGATAGAAGATATCTTGTCCATTTGGTGACCTTTCGGTTACAAACGTAGGGCTTAGGAGAACGGATCCGATTCGGCTATCTTCCCGGCACGATGATGCGTGAATCCTCTTTTTGTTCGCTCATCTGCTGTTCCCGCATTTTTTTCACCCGTTCCACCATTTCGCCAAGTGCCTTCTGCATTGCCCCTGGAAACTCATCGATGGCCTCCTCGATACTGCCGGCTTTAAGGGCCGATTGAAGCGGCACCGGTCCTTCCGGGGACATCAGTTGGGTTTGCGCCATGAATACGGGAGTGCGACCGGCATCTTCCGTTCCGTCGATGTTTATCGGCATAAGGCGCCTGATCGACGCCACCTTGAGGTCGGTAATCGATTCCTCCCGATACAAATTGTTCTTATCAACCGTAAAATTGATCTGTTGCCCCTGTTCTCCATTACTCATGTAAACCTCCTTAAAAAGATAAAAGGTAACTGGTACATTTCTAAAGCTTCCAAACGTCGTGGGAAACGTGATTTTAAATCATACCTTACCCGACTGGAACTGCCCCCCGTTTGAACAGTTCAGTAAATCCCTTGTACTTAAGTTTTTAATCATTTTTTATATTGTATCATTTTTTGTTACAGTTGCTTTGCTAAAAATTAAGTAAAATTTGTTTATAAATTGCTACCCCCAACGCCTAAATAAGCCGCCCTCTTTTCAGCGTTGGCTTGATTTTTTTGTTAGCTTCTTTTTCAAGAAAGACTCAAGTTTTTGCATCTCAGCTGAAAAACCATTTTGAATATTACTTGGTATTTCTATTTTTAAAAGTAGCAAGCTACGTAAAGCTTCTAACCGTAGTCCTTTGCAGCCTGTTTGTATTATCTCAAATAAAAATGACTTCGCCCACTCATCGTGAATACCACTCAAGCATCGAGTTATTTTATATTTCAGAAAATCATTCTTCGGATGCCTTTCGTATAATTCCTGTAGGGGTGAAGATGAACACTTTATTTTGTTTGAATAGACTATATGCCCATAAGCATCAATTGCTTGAGCTAACGCATTCATATCTTTTGAGGATTTAATAAAATTCTCAAGTGGCAAAATAGCTATAATTCCAAGCCGACAAATTGTCCTGGCAGCAATATCACGCGGAAGTGGATACGATACTTTATAGAAGCCTGTTTCCGGTATTTTTGTTTCCTGGTTTTTACCAATTTGACCAAGTAACCCAATTAGAGGCTCAATCGACAACTCTGCACACTCCGCCAATGTTTCACACAATGCAATCTTGGTGTACAGCTTTTTCTCAATAGCCAATTGATGGCATAACTTATCTACCACAGTAGGATTTTGATATTTACGTAGATGAATAGCTGCGCAAGACCTTTCAACAGGTTTTTCTGAGTGAAGAAAAGATAGAAGCTCTGATTCATCAAATGAAGCAAAGTCTGAAATATCCGTTTCATTTACTTCACCACGTTCTCTTCGTTTTGCTGCTAAATTATCCATATTAACCTTGAAGATAACGGCTTGATATGTGGCGAAACTCTATGGTTCGCCAAGACCTTCCAGCCATTCCTTGACAATGGGTCGGACTTCTGGACTAACAACCAATCCCATGTGCGTTACCCCTTGCAACAGCTTTACCTGAACTGTTGTATATTGAGAAATCACCGGTTCATATTGACAGTAGATCATGGCTTCGTCTTCTGTGCCGGCGACAACGAAAAGGGGTTGTGTTATGGCACTGAGATCTTTTTCATAGTCACGAGGGGCGTAAGCAGTGTTGAGCCTATAAGAGTACGACAGGGTTTCGGTCCCGTCACGGGATTTTTCCGCCATGTTGAACTCAATGACAGTCAGATAATTAAACCAACGAATCCCAACATTATTTAGCATGACAAGCCCAATGATGCGGCCAGTGTAAGGCATCGCAAATCCACCCGAGTTAAGCCGCGTCGTTGGCGCGTTATATTTTAGGAAGGGCGACATAAGCATGTAGGCATAGGCTTTCTGCCCGTATTGGCTTCCAGCAAAGCGTATGGCTAGTCCACCACCAGAGGAATGGCCGCCCACAATCAGCATTGACTTTGGATTGTCCTTCTGGATTATAGCGATAAGATCTGCCAAATCATCTTCCAATTGGCCGATGTAGTCTACATCCCCTCGTCTTTTAGGTGTGACCCCATGTCCCCGTAAATCCGGAGTGTATACCTGGGCTAAACCCTCTGAGCTTATGAACTCGGCTAAAGGTAGAAAATACCGGCTGTGCCAACCAGCGCCATGTAACAGGATTACAATCTTATCGGAATCGGATGAATAATGACGATATGCTAACTGTGTGCCGTCTCTGGCTGTAAAGCTTTTTAATTCTGGCAAGCTTGAGTAATCGAAAAACAGCTCATCGAAGGCCAGATCACACTGCGATGGATCATGCTTTTTAGGTTTGCCCGTTAGAATTAACACCGCAATAATTACGAAATAAATCACTATAGAGATGATTACAAAGGTGAATACAAATTTGAATACCTTTGAAATTATCTTTTTCATCAATTACCCCTACTGGGCATATTCCTCATACAGTGTACTTATTTTAAATATGCCACATAACTCGGTTGGCATAACCGGCGTAAAAATGCGTCAGCATTTTTACGTCCGTGTTCATGCATTTGTTGGCTTTTTTCTATAAACATTCTTTGTTTACTTGGAATCAATAATTGTATTCTGAATTACATCATACTCCAAGCAAACATATGACTCTTTCAACGCTTCGCACTTGGTAAGTTGTAGTGCCTTAATGCCCATAAGTTCGGCTTCAGTCTGAAAAGAACGTCCGTCTACCAAAGTTGGAGTGGTTTTACCGCCTATCAGTAACGGAGCAATGACGATAAGAAGATGGTCTATAAGGCCATTGCGCACAAGTACCGCATTTAGCATTCCTCCGGATTGAATGGTAATACGTTCGACTCCATGCTCCTGATACATCCTTTGAAAAAGATCCGAAAAATCAATCTCTTCCCGGTAGTGGATTACTGTCAAATTGTCTATCTCAGTCTGCAAATCGTGAGCCGGATGTGAAGTATTGTTCGTGACAAGATACAAATTCTTCACCCCATTTGCTACAGACCGAACACCATGATTAGTTAACCATGGCTTCCGATCTATAACTATTAAATTCAGAAAGGCGGAACTTTCCGGTCGTTCTTCTGGGATTTCTCGCTCGTTTGCACCGAGCTTGGCCAATACTTTTCCGGTGATCAACGAATGTAAATCCGTTGTTTGTTCGATTTGATAGTACTGGGCCAGTCCCTCTTTGACTCCGTGAATCCTCTTCCAATCCCAGTCCGAATCGAGGGTATCACTCTCGCCGCTGGAAATCTTTCCATCAACCGACACAAGGAGGAAAAGTGTGGTCTCCGCACGAGATTTGAGATTACTTTTTTTCATCAACTACCTTCGTTATCAAACCAACGCATAAGTCACCTGTCGGAAAAGCTATGATGAAGCTGGCAGATACAAAGCTTTGCGAAAATAAAGTAAATACGAAAAATGCCGCGGCTTTTCCGCTTAAAATTCTCTAAGAGATTCCTGAATCCCTTTGTGCATTTCATACCAGAAACTCAGGGCAGCTTCATGTTTATTTTTTTCAAAATAATTCATCCATTTAATAAGTTCGGTATCATTGTTATTTTCAAGAATGTGTTTTCTTTTCAAAAAAGTATAAACAATATCGATGTTTCTGTCAGGTTCCCAAAACACGGATGAGTTACGGCTGTTTATCCGGCTGGCTGTGACATGATTATTTTCTATAAATTGCTGTTTCAATCCATACAGCGAATCAATTATTTCGGGCATCATTTCTTCTGCCCAGTTCCGATGGAAGCGGCACATTCCGAGATTATCCATTATTAATTCACCTCTTAGTCTTGCTGCACCTCTCTTACCCAATTCCCGAGGAGTAATAAAATCCTGCCCGTAATACATATAATATTTCCCCATAATAGCCATAGGGGAAAGCACCCCCGGCGTCCAATATTGATTAGGTACCATCCATCCTTTACGACCAAAGGCAGTATAAACAAAAGAATCCAAAACTTTCTTTCCTTTTTGCCTCGATAATCGACGGGCAAATTTGCGTGCGCCTTCGCTAAGATCGAGAATACCCCGCTTTTCAATAATCGAATCGAGTAGTGCCACACCTATATCCGCATTATGCATGGAGGAGGAAACCACATCGAAATTTTTTACTGAAAATACCGGAATATTTTTTATGCCTAATTCCCGGGGTGTTAAGTTTTTTTCAGACAAGCACTCCATTAGCCATGAAAGTACACCTCCGGCTGAGATGGCATCAAAACCATACATGTCAGCATGATGATTTAGTCTTTCGGCAGCGCGTTGGTCAAAAATCCCTGATAGCGGACCCATTGCCTGGTAGGGTTCATAATCCTTTTTAAATTTACCGTGCATTTTTTTGCAGACCGCAACACAGGGTTCGCCACAATTTTTCTGCTTTTTCGGTTTAATGGTTTCTTGGTTGAATTGTTTAAGATAGTGATTAATGATAAACTTATCATGAATTTCCAATCGTTCACTTTCGTCCATATAAATGCTTTTATAATTGAAAGAGAACATGCTGCCGCCCAGACTTGCATAATTTACCCCAAACGTTCCTCCGGTTTCAAATTCAGGGTCAAAACGATATTTGGTAGTAACCTCCATGTCTTTAGCCGATAATCTCATTTGATATTTATCAACGAACCATTGGTCTGCAACATTGCGGTCGCGAAAGTCTTCATCAATAAATGTTCCGCCGTAAATTATAGCTGCAATACCGTGCTCTCTGAAAAGTTTAGTTCCAAACCCACCTCTGCCGGCCCAGGTATCAACATAAGTTAGTTTTCCTTTCAAGATGGGAACAGAGCATATTGCTCCAAAATCAGTAGCCTGAGATGCCGGACCTGTTGCCAGTATCCTGGGATCGTTACTATAGCTATCTCCAAACAGGTTAAAAGTATGATCCATTAAAGAATATACCCCTCTTCGCCCTTCATTCCATACTTTTTGGATTTCTATCGGATGAACTTCGATTTGAATTTCTTCGCCATGTTTTCGGTTGAGGTATAAAACAGAGGGGGTGGCAGCCTTACCCACAATGGAAAGCATATTAATACCCAGGTTATCGAAAACCAATCCTGCGCCACCCATCGAAGATATGAAAAATCCGCCCCAGCAGGGAGAATAGCCGGTGAAGATTAATCGGTTTGACCCTGGAAAAATGGAGCCTGCAAAAAGCCCTGTGCTGATATTTAAACTGTTGTTTTTGCCAGATAAATGCAGCCCTAAATCAACCGGTCCGAAAAAATTACCCAGTTTGTAATGATTGATGCGATAAAACGATGTTCCGGCATCAACAAAAAGCACTTTTAAATTAGTTTCCATAATACTTTCCTTTAATATCAATTACCTAACCTCAAAGGATAGAGTGCTCTACGTTACACATAGATGAGCTTCTATCCATGTTTTGACATCATTCAATACTTGCTCATGTTCTGGTTCATTGAATACTTCATGGTAAAAACCATTATAAATTTTTATCGTTTTATCCTTCGAGCTTACTAAATCATAGAGTAATTGGGCACCACTCGGATCAACTAATTTGTCATCACTCCCTTGCACGATCATTATCGGCAACCTTATCTTTGGTGCTTGATCTGTTACACACTGCATTGCCTTGAGAAGTTCTGCACCAAGCCTAGCGGTGATTTTCCCTGTATACACCAAAGGATCATTGACATATGCATCTACCACCGCGGGGTCACGGCTTACACCTTCTGCATCCAATTGAATTAGTCCAGCCTTGGGCGTTATGATCGAAAGTATTTTTCCTACAAAAATGATGGCTTGCGAGATATTGTCAGGCACTTTGATGCCTGGTCCAGAAAGAACAGCTCCCGATAATTCATCCTGATGCTCCAGTAAGTATGCTGCACTAATCAACCCACCCATACTATGTCCGATTAAAAATATTGGTTTTTCAGGCTGCCATTCCCTAATCATGTCAAAATAGTTCTTGAGCGTTTTTGTGTAATCCTGGAATCGTTTCACGTACACTCTCTTGCCGTGTGATTTTCCATGTCCAATGTGGTCGATCCCATACACAGCATAGCCCGATGGAACGAGGAAGTTGACAACATTCATATATCGCCCACTGTGCTCTGCCAATCCATGAACAACTAAGAGTATGGCTTTAGGTTCGCCTTCTGGTAACCAGTATTGATAATAAATGTCAGTATCCCGAACACCTTTTAAGTATCCTTCTTGATATTTCATCCTTTTCTCCTCATATCACCAATGGATTCTTTTTCATCAATAAACGCACTAATCGCGGTGCTGACCGGCGCCGGGACCCAACAAGGCGGTGGCAAAAGGCAAGTTTAACCCGGACGCCGCTATTGAAATAGGCCGCACCGGGTTCCCGGTCGGAGTTCATGAAGTTGTTAGCGGTTTTTATTTTCGCTAAATCAGTCTTTTCAATAAGATATCTTCAACATTCTGCCGAGAATCTATTACCGATAATACAAATATTTTCCGTTCAGATGTTCTGTATATTAGTCGCCATGGGGGGATAACTAATTCCCTGTATTGTAATACGCCTTGGTCTTGAAGCTCCGGCACGATGCGGCCTCTTTCAGGGAGGGTATAAAGATTTGTGGCTTTTTGCTTAATTTTTTTTAATATTTTTAAGGCATTTTGAGGACTATCCACTGAAATGTATTCAATGATATTTTTTAAATCATTTTCTGCAACATTGGTCCAAATAATTTTATACTTTGGATTCATTACAGTTTTTCTTTCAGCGAATTCTCAATATCTTTGAACACTTCCTCTTGTGGCTTTACCCTTCCATTCCGCACATCACTTTCACCTTGAGATATCAGTTTCAATAAGCCAATTGCATTCCGCATATTTTCGTAACTTTCAGGATCTTGAAGAACAGCCCTGGGTTCCCCGTTTTGGGTTATAATTACAGGGCGATGGGTTTCGTTAATTTGGTTTAATAAATCTGCGGCTCTGGATTTTAAATAAGTAACTGGCTTTATATCATTTGTTATATTCATTTTTACCACCTCCGGTCCGCATATAGTACCAAATATGGACCGAATGTCAAGGTAAAATTTTTTACTGCGAACGCGCAGATGAGCAGCGGCGATTAAAGAAAGAAAATGATTTAAAAGCAAAGAAGGTGCAAAAAAGACTTAGATCGATAACCACCACGGTATAATCGCAGAGTGAGGAATAATTGGAGAAAACGAATGGTAATTATTCACGTGCCTTGTAACAACCACGAGGAAAGTTTTTGCCTGATGTTAATAAGACGCTGCCGATCGATCACCCCCAATCTGCCCAGAAGGATATTATTCTCAACTACAGCAAGCCTGCCGATTCTTATCACGCTTGCCAGTTTGAGACCGGACTTTTCAAAATCAAAATCTCTTGGGGTGATTACATCGTCAAAATCAGGAATCTGATGGTGCATTTGTGAAGATATCATACAAATCAGCCAATCATCAAATTGGCCGGGCAATTGACGCAGCACCAAAGCGGGGCGGAGCTTCCCTTCTGTTTGGTCCGTCTGGGGGAACCTGAACAAGACAACTTGACCTTCAGCAACCATCAGAATGATTCCTTTAGATCATCTAAAGAATAAGGTGTTTCTTCATCTTCCATTCCACGCATAGCAGATGAAAGGGAAAGGTTTGCCCATTTACCCCCCTCTTTTTTAAAGGCCTTAATCTTGAGGTACTCAACAAAATTCAGTACTTCAGCCTGTTCAGAAGGGGGTAATGATTGTAAATCCTTCATAATGGTTTCTTCTAAGCTCATTGTGATTTCTCCATCATTTATATTAATAACATGAGATTCAAAAAATTTCCAGAACATAACTATTTAGTGCCTGAACGAAAACCCAGTTCAGGCACGATTTTGGATTGCGGATTGCGGATTCAAAAAATAAAACAATTTCAGTGCGTTTAAGATTTTCGAGTAAAACTGGGAAACCATATTTCGAGGTTTTCGTTCAGGCACTAATTACTCGTAATTACTCAGGAGCCAGGAGCCAGGAGCCAGAATGAAAATGAGACGTAAAGACAGGATTTGTACGAAAGTTTGAGGGGGTTGGCTCCTTAAACAGCGGAGCCAACCCCTTTTGTTTTATCCCTTGATGAGTCTTGGTAACATCATGTGGTGATGTGGGCAGAGGGATGTGGGGTTCTGATAGGCGCACCCAGCAAAGGCCACTATATATTTCCTCATGTCGGGAAAGGAAACAATCTCGTCTACATAGCCTCTATTCGCACAATAGACGGGTCTGGACTGATCATAGTACTGCTGTGCAAGGGCATTCATCTTTTCAATGACCGGCTTAAGTGAATGGCCTGCGTCCTTTTCCTTAACCAATCTCCTGGAAAACGATGCGGCCGCTGCGGTTTCTCCATGCATGACATAGATCTCGGTCGTTGGCGTACCCAGCGTAAAGGAGTTGTGATTATTGGCTGTGGGTCCTCCCATGATGTAATGTGCAGCCGCTGTTCCTTTTCTCAAAATAATGCACATATGGGGTACATCGGTCTGCTCGATGGAGTAAATCAGGGACTGTCCAAGGCCCAAAAGTTCTGCTTTTTCAGCAATATCTCCCACGTCGATCCCTGAAGTATCTTGAAACCATACAATGGGAACCCTGTCTCGACCGCATTGGGTGACAAACTCATTCATCTTGATCAGGCCCTGGCGGTAAAGCTTTCCTCCAATGCCCGGGTAGGGTGCGTATTCAGGATAGTCTGCGCCCAGAAATCCCTGGTGGTTTCCAATGAAGCCCACCAGTAAACCATCTATCTTGGCCAGACCTGTGTAGACTTCAGGTCCATAACCCGGTCGGAATTCCATATGTTCACTGTTATCGAAGATACGGGCCAGCATTTCTTCAAAGTTGTAACTCCTCTTCTGGTTAAAGGCCACAATACTGTTGATATCATCCCCTGAAAACTTGGGCTCTTTTGGTTCGGCCACGCGGAAAAAGTTCGGGTCATAGGCAGGGGCCATATCCATGTATTTTTTAACGGCGTCGAGCACTTCTTTCTCAGTGTCATAGACCTCTTTGAAAAAACCTGTCTCGTTATAATGGATGGGAACACTGCCGGGGGGCACCTGCTTGAAATGACGTGTTGCCTCAATAAGCGCCTCAGCCCCGTCTACATCAAAAGAGCCCTTTGGGCTCATTCCGCCCACAATGCCTCCACCCCCAACGGCGATATTGGCATCTTTATGTGCCAAAAGTATTGTGGGGCTTACGCCTTGATATCCACCGCCGGCCGGGTTTGTGCCGTATATGCCCGCAATGATAGGGATACCCAGCTTTTCCAGTTCAGCATGGCGGAAAAAGGTGGTGCCATTTCCCCTCCGGTTGGCATAAACTTCCTGTTGCTCGGTCAGTTTCACTCCGCTGCAGTTTACGACCCACACAAGGGGCACATGAAGCCTTTTGGCCATGTCAGTAACCCTGAGCTGATTATCTGCCTGTCCCGAGATCCAGGCTCCGGCTATGACCTTGTTGTCGAATCCGATGACCACGGCCCATTTGCCGTTGATCTTGGCGAGCCCGTCAATTACCCCTGTCGTCCCCTCTACATTAGCCTGGGGATTGTAAAGGGTATGGAGGGGGCACCAGGTGCCGGGGTCGACGAGGTATTCAAGCCTCTCCCAGATCGTCATCTGGCCTCTTTTCTTGATGATTTCGGCCGGTAGGCCTGCATTTTTTACAGCATCTATGGCCTCAGCCACCTGTTGTTCCACTTCTTTGATCTCTGCCACATTTTCCTTTGCACTTTCCTTTTGGCTGTCTGAAAGTGGTTTCCCAAAAGGTGTCATTTCTTCAAAATAAGGTCTCATTTTCTTCCTCCTGATATAATTGCTCCGCAATTATATATAACGCGGCTTGGCCGCTCTAAGATGAAAAATACAGTACTACCAGGCAAAGAATAGTAAAATTCATTCTTAATAGTACGTTTTTATCGCTCGTGATTGGTCACAAATTACCTGTTTGCTTTTTTGATACCAAGCTGATCAAGTGCGATGATCCATTTGCAGATATTGGCGGAACCCTCAACCATAAAGTAGGGTGGTACGTCCCTGTAATATCTTGCCACCGGGTATTCGGTGGAGTATCCGTAGGCTCCCATGATCCTCATGGCCATTCTCGCGGCCTTTTCCACGATTTCCCCTGAAAGATACTTGGCATGGGCTACTTCCAGGGTGTTTCCGAGCTGGCCTTCATCCTTTTGCCATGCGGCCTTATAGACCATCAAACGGGCTGCCTCGATTTCAGTAGCTACCTGTGCGATCATATCCTGGTTCATCTGGAACCCACCAATGGATTTACCGAACTGCTTTCTTTCCTGGCAGTAATCTGTCACAACATCGAGACATGCCTGGGCCAGCCCAATGCCCCCTGCTGCAGCAGAAAGCCGAGACTGGTTTAATGAACCAAAGACGATCTTGGCGCCGTCACCGGGTTTACCAAGAATATTCTCTTTGGGAACCTTTGTGTCTTCCAGAAATAATTCACCTGTGGGGGTAGACCTTGTTCCCAGCTTGTCCAGATCCGTGGTCGTAATGCCGTTGAAATTCTTGGGCTCAACCACAAAGGCTGAGAGACCTCTTCCTTTAGCTTCCTTATCAGTATAAGCATAGTATATTATGGCATCCGCATTAGATGCATTGGAGATCCAGGTCTTGGAGCCATTCAGGAGCCAGTGGTCTCCCTTGTCAACGGCAGTGGATTTCATTGACATGACATCAGAACCCGCATTTGGCTCAGTAATGGCGAAACAGCCCACATACTCGGCGCTTACCAGTTTTGAGATGTATTTTTTCTTGATTTCCTCTGAACCATACCTGTAAATAGTGAAAGCGCAGCCGAGGGCCTGCATATTGATTTGTACCCTCAGTGAACTGGATGCCCGGGCAATCTCTTCCGTGAGTATCATTGCTGCCAGCCATCCCATTTCATTGCCGCCATACTCTTCAGGTATTACGGTGCCGAAAAAACCCAGTTCTGCCATGGGCTTGACGGCTTCTTCATAAGGGTAGTAGTGCTTTTCGTCCCATTCATCTGCAAACGGGGCGATCTTTTCGGCCGCGAAGTCGCGGGCCATCTCTCGAAGCATTTGTAATTCTTCACTTAAACCAAATTCCATAACTTTACCTCCTTCAGTATTAAAATGGTGATATCATCAAAAAAAATAGGCTATCAATTCAACAAGGCTTTAGCCATTTTATAAATTATAGAATGTTAATTGGCAACAAATTAATTCACATTGTAGCTATATTTTAACTATTTTTTTTAGACATACCTTTACCCTTGTCTCTGATCAATGGATGTTTGAAAAATCCAAAGGGCCCTTTTCACATTTTACAGGTTGACTTTCATATAAAAGCAGTTTAAAAATGCCGCTAAACCTGATGTGTTGAAGAAAAAAATGATGGAGGAGTTGTGAATGGCAAATGAAGCGATAAACGTAAGTGAGCTGAAAGGCGAATTCAGGGAGAAGGTTAATGAATTATTGCCTGAAGGCAATTTAAACCTCTGCCTTACTTGTGGAACCTGCGCGAGTGGCTGTCCGGCCACCGGTCTTGAAAATATGGACCCCAGAAAGTTTGTCAGGATGGTTGTTCTTGGACTCGATGAGGAGGCAACGACCAGTCCCTGGGTGTGGATGTGTACCATGTGCCAGCGATGTATACATGCATGCCCCATGAAGGTGGATATCCCGCGGATGATCTATCTGGCGCGTCAGACCTGGCCCCGGGAAGAGCGACCCAAAGGCATCCTGGGTTCATGTGATATGGCATTAAGAAATGATTCATGCAGTGCCATGGGGGCAGCCCCGGAGGATTTTCAGTTTGTGGTGGAAGATGTCGCGGAAGAGGTGAGAGATACCCAGCCCGGCTGGGAAGACCTCCAGGCCCCTATTGATAAAAAGGGAGCCTACTTTTTCCTTAATCAGAATTCCAGGGAGCCGGTGACCGAGCCGGACGAGATGGTTCCTCTCTGGAAAATTCTTCACCTTGTGGGGGCGGACTGGACATATGGCAGTGCGGGATGGGGAGGAGAAAATTATTGCATGTTCCTTTCCGACGACGAGGGCTGGGAACATATTGTCGCCCTGAGTGCTAAGAAGGCATCAGAACTTGGGTGCAAGGTCTTTCTTAATACCGAATGAGGGCACGTAACTTACTCAGTCCTGGCAGGACTGAAAAAATTTAATATATCCCATGATTTTGAGGTTGCAAGCATCTACCAGTATTATGCCAAATGGATCCGGGAAGGAAAACTCAAGGTCAACTCCGATTGGAATAAGGATTTGAAGATCAAGTTCACGGTTCAGGATCCGTGTCAGATAGTGCGCAAAAGCTTTGGAGATCCAGTGGCGGATGATCTGCGCTATGTTGTGAAGTCCGTTGTGGGGGAAGAAAATTTTATTGATATGCATCCCAACAAGTCCAACAACTACTGTTGCGGCGGTGGGGGAGGTTTTTTACAGTCCGGGTACACTGATGCCCGGCGTCAATACGGGAAGGTGAAATTTGACCAGATCGTGGATACTGGAGCCGATTATTGCGTTGCTGCGTGCCATAACTGTCATGCCCAGATTCATGATTTAGCTGAACACTTTGAAGGTAAATATCATACTGTTCATCTGTGGACACTTATCTGCCTGTCTCTCGGCATTTTAGGCGAAAATGAGCGTGAATACCTGGGGCCTGACCTGGCAGAGCTTGGATTGTGATTTGTTGAATAAATCAGGTGCCTTGTAAAAAAATCCCGTCCTATATCTGGCGGGATTTTTTGTTTCTCAGAGGCTGAAGCGGATGGAAAGAAAATGGAATGGGAGATAATTAATGGAGATGTATGATATCAAACCTAAGGAAGAATGGCAGCGGGTATTGGATACTGTCTACCGGGAGCTCGGGATGCCATCAGCTATTACAGACAAAGAAAATACAGTGCTGCAGGTCAGTGGGCAGCGAAATCCACTGTGCTCAAAAATCCGTTCCATCAAAGAATCATCCGCGTTTATATGCAGTCAGGCACAGCAATTTATGGCCGAAGCGGCTAAAGAAAAGACGAGGCCGATAATTGATTTCTGTGATGCGGGGATGCTAAAGCTCGTGACCCCAGTTTTTTGTCAAAGTGATTTTGTGGGAACGTTTACCGCCTGTGGTGCTTACATTGTAGGAGAAGAACTTGAAGCCTTTCTTATTGAAAAGAGCACAAAAATGAATGAGCAGGAGATTGAAGCACTGATGCAACAGGTACCTGAGGGCGATTGGTCAGAAATATCCGAGGTCACGCAAAGGCTTTTCCATCAGATCCAAAATGACATATGAGGATCAGTCAAATTACCACCCCCAGAGGAGATGGCTTGTTTTTGTTGGTCCTGGAAGGTACGCTGATTTAAGTGCCTAAAATGCCTAAAGTTTGAAGTGCCTAAAGTTAAGGAACTTCGTGACTTTTTATAATGGATGGTTTTTACAAGGCCTGCCCGCCATTGCCGACCTTTTGGGATATGCCCGCTTCCGTACATGACAGGCGAGGCAGGCGGGCCTGCGCGACAAATCAGACCAAGGGACTCGGGGGTAATATGTA
>JAIWDV010000014.1:0-14522 GCA_048632525.1 Bacteroidales bacterium
TGGAGGGACTGACCTAAAGATGTTCTTCAAATAGTCAATCGTCAATCGAAAATAGTCAATCAATACTGGGGTGTCGTCAAGCGGTAAGACACGGGCTTTTGGAGCCCGCATTCGGGGGTTCGAATCCTCCCACCCCAGCCATTTTTTTTGAGTGAAATATGCCACTTGAACCTGAAATGAAACTATTTGGCGGAACGTCCAACCCAACCCTGACGGTAGAAGTATGTGATTACCTTGGTGTAGTCCCGGGTAAGATCACTAATAAGACCTTCAGTGACGGAGAAACCTCTATTGAAATCGAAGAAAACGTCAGGGGCCGCGATGTCTTTATCCTGCAATCTACCTGTACGCCGGTTAACGACAATATAATGCAGCTTTTAATTATCATGGATGCCCTTAAAAGGGCTTCTGCCAAGCGAATCACAGCGGTGATTCCTTATTATGGTTATGGCCGGCAGGACCGGAAAGTTAAGCCGCGGGTACCGATCAGCGCCAAACTCGTTGCTGATCTTATTACAGTCGCAGGGGCGGACAGGGTAGTATCCATAGACCTGCATGCGGGACAGATTCAGGGGTATTTTAATATCCCGGTTGACAATATCTTTGCTGCGCCCATTTTATTAAATTTTATGCGAGGCAATATTCAAAACGACCTGGTTATTGTCTCGCCGGATGCCGGTGGTGTTGAAAGGGCCCGGGCCTTTGCCAAGCGCCTGAATGCGTCCCTGGCTATCATAGATAAAAGACGCGAAGCCCCCAACGTTGCGGAGGCAATGAACATAATTGGTGAAGTGCAGGGAAAGACCGCCATTATCCTCGACGATATGGTGGATACGGCAGGCACCTTGACCCAGGCCGCGGAGGCGCTCAAAAGCAGAGGAGCATCCAGTATCGACGCGTGCTGTACCCATCCGGTCCTGTCTGGCCCTGCTATTGAAAGAATTGAGGCCTCGCCCATTGACAGCCTGGTCGTGGCCAATACTATCCCCCTTAATGGCAAGGCAAAAAAGTGCAATAAAATTACCGTATTATCAGTGGCTGAGCTTGTGGGGGAAACCATTAAAAGAATCTATAACTCTAATTCAGTCAGCACATTGTTCGTTTAGATGATAATATGCCCAATTAAATGGGCTTTTTTTTTTGTGAAATATAACTAAATGTCGGAGGTTATTAATGGAACAGCCACTATTGGTTGCCCGGGTTAGAAAAACAAAAGGAAAAGGGGCAGCCAAAAAACTTAGAAATATGGCTCAGATTCCTGCCGTTTTCTATGGCCCGAAGACCGAATCTGTTATGTTGGCAGTGGATTACCCGGAGTTGGAACGTTTACTGAAGCAAGGCTCCAGTGACAACGTTATTCTCGATCTTCAGGTACAATCAGATCAGGGGACTGAAACATACAAAGCCATAATAAAAGATCTTCTGATAGATCCTGTCAAAGATATCTATCTCCACGCAGATTTTTATGAAATATCCATGGACAAGGAGATTACAGTCGACGTCCCGATTCGCTTAGTAAACAGCCCGGTGGGAGTCACTGACGGAGGCATTCTTCAGCACATCAGAAGAAAACTAAATATTTCGTGTCTTCCTGACAAAATGATTGATGCCCTGGAATTGGATGTATCCAGCCTTGCTATCGGAGACTCTTTACATGTCGAAGACATTGATCTGCCTGAAGGGATCGTATCGTTAGAAGAAGGGCATCTGACAGTAGCCACTGTTGCTGCGCCAACGGTTGCTGAAGAGGAAGAAGTAATTGAGGAAGAACTGGCTGAAGGAGAAGTGGCTGAAGGAGAAGTGGCCGAGTCAGAACAGGAAGCTGAGAGCACTGAAGAATCGAAGGCTTAGGGGGAGTTCATTCAAAAGAAGTGTACTTGATTGTAGGTCTCGGCAATCCCGGATCAGCATATAAAAGCACACGGCACAACACGGGTTTTCAGGTAATTGACCTTTGGAGCCGGAATCTGGGCGTTCGTCTGACAAGCCGTCGCTTTCAGTCAAGAAACATCCGGACGAAATTTCGAGGACGAGAAATTGTGCTCCTTAAGCCGGTTACATTCATGAACCAAAGCGGAAGGGCAGTCAGGGCCTGTGCAGACTTTTTCCATCTCCCCACTAATAGGATACTGGTCGTCCACGATGACCTTGACCTGCCGGTCGGAAGGATAAAAGTCGTCAGAAATGGCGGTCCAGGAGGTCATAGAGGGATATTATCCATTATTGAGCATTTGGGGAGTACGGAATTCTCTCGAATAAAGATTGGAATAGGGAGACCCCGTCATGGAGAAAGCCCGGAGGATTATGTGCTCGCACCGTTTTATGGGGATGAAAGTGAGATAATGCTGAGAGTGTTTAAGGTGGCAGTTCGTGCTTGCCAGTTGTTTATTTTTGAGGGAGTTGAATCGGCAATGAATAAAATAAATCACCAAAATTTTACAAACGAGGAGGAGGAAAACTAATGCAGGGACTAACCGTTATCGCACCTTTTTTGGGGATTCTGAGTCTAATCATCGCCTGGCTGATCTATGGATATGTCAAAAAACAGCCCAATGGAACTCCATTGATGCAGGAACTGGAGGAAATGATCCATGATGGCGCAATGGCGTTCTTAAAAAAGGAATACTCTATACTGATTATCTTTATAGCTGTTGTGTTTATTGTGTTAGGGCTGCTTCTCGGTGAGTGGAGAACATCCGTTGCCTTTGTAACGGGTGCTTTCTGTTCCATGCTGGCAGGCTTTTCTGGAATGAGCGCAGCAACCAAGGGTAATTCCCGTACAGCAGAGGCAGCAACCAAATTCGGCCAGGCAAAGGCCCTTAACGTATCATATTTTTCAGGCTCTGTCATGGGGCTGGCCGTGGCAGGTCTTGGCCTCATTGGCCTTGGATTCTGGTTCTGGGTTTACGGGGGCGACCCTGCGACGGCAAAGTACATCAACGGATTTGCCATGGGCGCAAGTTCTATTGCCCTGTTTGCCCGTGTGGGCGGCGGTATATTTACAAAGGCCGCTGACGTAGGGGCTGACCTTGTGGGCAAAGTTGAGGCAGGAATTCCCGAAGATGATCCAAGGAATCCCGGGGTTATTGCTGACAACGTGGGGGATAATGTTGGTGACATTGCAGGAATGGGGGCTGACATTTTCGAGTCCTTTGTGGGCTCTGTGATCGCAACTATTGCCATCGCGGCCACCCTAAGCATTACTCCGGAGTTTTTGGCCAAATTTCCTGTGCTGAAAGACATGGCGACTAAGGACATTAGGCTCATGTTCATGGCCACGCCGATCCTGGTTGTTGTAGCCGGACTACTCAGCTCATTTGTAGGCGTCTTCTCTATTAAGATCTTCCAGGGCGGAAATCCGGCAGGGGCCTTGAGGTATACCACCTTTGTGGCTGCCGCTATTTTTGTGATTCTTACGGCTATCATAATAAGTTCCCTCGGCATGCCCTGGGGCGCCTTCTGGGCGATCCTTTCCGGTCTTCTTTGTGGAATTGCAATCGGTTTGCTTGCTGAGTATTACACTTCAGGTCCCCCGGTCCGCCGTATTGCTGAGCAATCAAAGACCGGTTCGGCGACCCTTATTATTGCCGGCCTGGCTCTTGGTATGCAATCCACGTATCTCCCGATCCTTGGTATCTGCGTGGCAACTTTTGTAGGGTTTCAAACAGCCGGGATCTACGGCATAGGCCTTTCGGCAGTAGGCATGCTGGCAACGGTTGGAGCAACCATGACCGTGGACGCTTACGGACCCATTGCCGATAACGCAGGCGGCATCTCGGAGATGGCAGGCCTCGGCCCTGAGACCAGGAAGATCACAGATGGGCTTGACGCCCTTGGCAACACCACTGCAGCCATTGGTAAAGGGTTTGCCATAGGTTCTGCGGCCCTGACCGCACTGGCCCTGTTCGTGGCCTTTACCCAGGCGGCGGGTCTTGAAATCATCGATATTAAGAACCCCATGGTCGTGATCGGCGTTTTTATCGGCGCCATGGTCCCCATGATCTGTGCCGCATTAACAATGACATCCGTTGGTAAGGCGGCCTTCAAGATCGTTGAGGAGATCCGGCGCCAGTTCCGGGAAATTCCAGGATTGTTGGAAGGAAAAGAAGGAGCTAAGCCGGACTCAAAGACCTGTGTTGAAATTGCAACCACCTCGGCCCTTAAGGAGATGGTGGCCCCTGGCCTGGTTACAATACTCACTCCTATAGCGGTTGGATTTCTCCTGGGCAAAGAAACTTTAGGAGGCATGCTCTTGGGCGCCACGGTTATGGGAGCTTTTCTGGCCCTTTACATGGCAAATGCCGGCGGTGCCTGGGACAATGCGAAAAAATGGATAGAAGAAGGTAATTTAGGCGGGAAAGGGTCCGATAACCATAAGGCCGCTGTGGTGGGCGATACTGTTGGTGATCCATTTAAAGACACCTCCGGGCCGGCCATGAACATACTCATAAAGTTGATGTCAGTGGTTTCTCTGGTGATTGCGCCCATTCTGCCAACAGTAGGTCTCTTTTTGGCAATGTAAAAGTTATCGATTGGCTGTGGACAATTGAAAAACATCAATTGAAAACAGTCAATCGAAAATTACAAAACGACTATTTGTGGACGGAAACTATCCATGAACTCAGTGTATGGGGGTTTTAATGTTTAAGGTAGGTGACTTGGCTGTTTATCCCGCTCACGGTGTTGGGTTGATCGAAAGGATCGAGACCCAGGAGATCTCAGGTTGCCGGCAAGACTTCTATGTCATGCGGATCCTTGATAATGGCATGATCATAATGATACCTACCAATAATGTGGAAAATGTTGGTTTAAGAGACATCATTGAGCATACAGAGGTCCCAAAGCTTTATTCAATCCTGAAAAAGAGAGATGTTCCCATTGACAAACAGACCTGGAATCGGCGTTATCGAGAGTACATGGACAAGATCAAGACCGGGTCAGTTTTTGAAGTGGCAGAGGTTTATCGAGACCTCTTAATCTTAAAGGTAGAGAAAGACCTGTCTTTTGGCGAAAGAAAGATGCTGGATACAGCCAGAAATCTCCTGGTCAAAGAAATATCTCTTGCCAAAAAAGTTGGTGAAGAACAAGTAGAAAAAGAACTGGATAAGATTTTCGCATGAAATCACTCCGAGTATAATGGTCTCTTACGAGATTCCTGACAATGGTCAAAATCTTCGGTTAGACACCTATATATCTTCCCGTTCAATCGATCTTACCCGATCAAGGATACAAGCCCTTATAAAGAACGGGCATGTGAAAGTGAACAACTCCCTTTCAAAGCCAAGCTACAGACTGAAGGCAGGAGATCACATCCTGGTTTCAATACCACCCCTCCCCTCCCAGGTATTGGAACCTGAGGCAGTGGAATTCCGCATTGTCCATGAGGATAGCTCCCTGATTGTCGTGGATAAGCCAGCCGGGGTTGTTGTCCATCCAGGGCCCGGGCATGCTACCGGTACATTGGTACACGGTCTCATTCGACATTGCCGGGACCTTTCAGGGATAGGAGGTGTATTTAGACCGGGCATTGTCCATAGGCTGGACAAGGATACATCAGGGCTGATAGTAGCGGCAAAAAATGATCAGAGCCACGCCTTCCTGGCCAGGCAGTTCAAGACCGGCATGGTTAAGAAGCAGTATGTAGCGATCGTACACGGTCAGGTAAAGGGGGATGAGGGAGAGATTGATCTTTCCATTGTGCGTCACCCAAAGAAGAGAAAACAGATGTCAGTTACACACTCCGGGGGAAGGCGCGCACTGACCTTATGGCAGAAAGCTGAAGTATTTCACAGTTACTTTTCGCTGCTGCTGGTCTCCATAAAGACGGGGCGGACCCACCAGATCCGGGTGCATCTTTCCCACATCGGCCACCCCGTTGTGGGGGATCCGGTTTACGGGTACGGCCGGAACTGGTGGAAAAGGCATCCGCTCCACAAAAAGGGCGTGCTGCCTGCCATTGACAGACAAATGCTCCATGCAAAGAAATTGGGCTTTATCCATCCGGTTGAAGGTCGATATATGGAATTTGAAGCACCAATGCCGGACGATATGGACCGTGTCGTGCAGTCCCTGAAACAGTTGAATTTGTAATTTCAAGCGAACAAAGGACTTGACATGAGAGGCAAAGATGAATATAGTATAAAAATCTAAATTATTTCCCTGCCTTTTGGAGGATTCGGTATAGACCGGACATCTAAGAAGACTTCATAGCTAATCTGCTGAGTTACTATCTCTAATGCACATTGAAGGGTTTTAGGGTTGATTTTAGTGCCCGAGGGAGGGCATTGTGAATACTTTTCAGCTTTTCCCCATGTTGCGGCCCTGTTTTTCTCTCTATTAAAAATTAGCCCCAGCTTGCTCCGCAATTTGGCTCAATATAAAATTTGAATAATGGGTTTTTGGAAGAGGGGTAATTTATCCCCTCAGTCCATTATTATCCCACCATGGCGGGACGAGGAAAAAACACCGAATCTCGAAAACGCCTTTTGATTTCAGTTTCCGACACATTATATTTAGATGGAGAAAAAATATGGATCTTATTGAACTTAAGAAGTTGAAGATCAGTGAACTAACGAATATGGCAAAGGAGTTTAATATTGAGGGCGCATCGGGGATGCGCAGGCAGGATCTTATTTTTTCTCTGCTGCAAGCTCATTCTGAACGAAACGGCCTTATATATGGCCAAGGTGTCCTGGAGACCCTGCCGGATGGGTTCGGGTTTCTCAGGGCTCCTGACGCCAATTACCTTCCAGGCCCTGATGATATATATATTTCTCCCTCACAGATACGACGCTTTAATTTGAGAACCGGTGACACCATTGCCGGCCAGATTCGTCCGCCCAAAGATACTGAGAGATACTTTGCCCTTTTGAAAGTGGAAAAGGTCAACCATGAAGATCCGGAATTGGCCAGAGAAAAAATCCTCTTTGATAATCTTACACCCCTCTATCCCGATGAAAGGGTTAAGCTGGAAACCAAGTCAGACAATTACTCCTCAAGGATCCTGGACCTGATGACACCCCTTGGAAAAGGCCAGCGGGGTCTTATTGTGGCTCCTCCAAGGACCGGGAAGACAATGCTTCTCCAAAACATTGCCAACAGTGTGAGCGCCAATGATAAAGATATCCATAAAATCGTTCTTCTTATCGACGAAAGGCCAGAGGAAGTAACTGACATGGAGCGATCCGTGGATGCGGAAGTCATCAGTTCCACCTTTGATGAACCACAGCAACGCCATGTCCAGGTAGCTGAAATGGTGATTGAAAAGGCGAAGAGGTTGGTTGAGCATAAGCTTGATGTCATAATTCTCCTGGACAGCATTACCCGGTTGGCCCGGGCATATAACTCGGTTGTTCCGCCTAGCGGGAAAATCCTGTCCGGTGGTTTAGATTCTAATGCACTCCAAAAACCCAAGCGTTTCTTTGGCGCGGCAAGAAATATCGAAGACGGGGGGAGTCTCACCATTATTGCCACGGCTCTCGTTGATACAGGGAGCAGGATGGACGAGGTTATTTTTGAAGAATTCAAAGGCACAGGAAACATGGAAATTCACCTGGATCGAAAGCTGACTGACAGAAGAGTCTTCCCATCCATAGATATCAATCGTTCCGGGACCAGAAAAGAAGAGCTTTTAATAGAACAGGCGGACTTGAACCGTATTTGGATACTGAGGAAACTGCTTGCGCCTTTGACGCCAGTGGACAGCATGGAATTTTTACTTGAAAAAATAAAAGGAACAAAGGATAATAAAAAATTCTTGGATTCAATGAGTGAATAAAAGGAGAAAAAATGAAAAAAGGAATTCATCCCGAATATCATAAGGCGACCGTACACTGCGCCTGTGGCAGTGAATTTGAGACAGGTTCAACAGCCAAGGAGATAAATGTTGAGATTTGCTCAAAATGCCACCCTTTTTTTACGGGTAAACAAAAGCTGGTAGATTCAGCTGGCAGAGTTGAGCGATTCAGAAAAAAGTATGCCAAATTCAACAAGGAAGCCTCTGCGAAAACCTGAGCCTCCCACAACCTGAGAGCGTTCATTTATAAGACCTCCTTATCAGTCCATTCGATTAACACTCATACTCTTATCCTTAAAACTTCGGAAAGGAAGAAGATGTATTTGATAGAACTCCTTCAATTCCTGAATCCCTGAATTAGACCCGTGTCCAATTTGAATGCAACTCCATGTTATTCCAAAAGCTTATAGTCATTTTCGATAATAAATTACGAGGTCTGTATGTTCGGAAAAGTCAAAGAAATTGAAGATCGTTATGGTGAGCTGGAGGGACAATTAAGCAGTCCCGATGTAATCCGGGATCAAAAAACCTATCAGAAATATGCCAAAGAACACAGCATGCTCACCCCGATAATTACCACATACCGCAAATATGAATCTGTGCAGGAGGAAATTGAGAGCAATCGATCGTTGTTAGATGATCCGGATCCGGAGATGAGAAAATTGGCAAAGGAAGAGATTGACAGTCTCACATTAGACCTGGAAAAACTCGGAGAAAACCTCAAAGTCCTTCTTTTGCCCAAAGATCCAAACGACGAAAAAAACATTTTGCTGGAAATAAGGGCCGGAACGGGCGGTGATGAGGCTGCACTTTTCGCAGGTGATCTCTTCAAGATGTATCTTCGATATGCGGAACTGAAGGGGTGGAAGATAGAAATTCTCAGCCAAAATGCTACCGGTATTGGGGGATTCAAAGAAATAATTTTACTCATTGAAGGTCAAATGGTCTACAGCAGACTAAAATATGAAAGCGGCGTTCATCGCGTCCAGCGAGTGCCGGAGACTGAGGCCCAGGGACGAATTCACACATCGGCCGTTACAGTGGCCATACTCCCGGAGGCGGAGGAGATAGATGTGGACATCAATCCCGAGGATCTTCGTATTGATGTTTACCGTTCCTCCGGGCATGGTGGCCAGCATGTGAATACCACGGACTCCGCGGTCCGTATTACCCACCTGCCATCAGGAATCGTTGTTACCTGCCAGGACGAAAAATCACAGCACAAAAACAAGGCCAAGGCCATGAAAGTTCTCATGTCCCGTATGCTGGACAGGCAACAGGCAGAACAACAATCAAAGATTTCTGAGGAGCGCAGGAACATGGTGGGATCAGGAGACAGAAGTGAAAGAATCAGGACATATAATTTCCCCCAGGGGAGGGCTACTGATCACCGGATAGGGCTTACTTTATACAAATTGGAGGAAGTCCTTCGGGGGGGACTGGATATTATTATCGACCCCCTGATTACTTATTTCCAGACCGAAGCTCTAAAGAAAAACCCTGCAGGCTGATCACTCGGTGAATTGGCAATGCGTCACAAATCCTGGATTGTAAGAGACCTTTTGCATGTTACTGCCGAGTACCTGGAAAAAAAAGGCATTGACCGCCCCCGCCTAACCGCTGAAATTCTTCTGGCGCACAAGCTCAATGTCGATCGCGTAACCCTTTATCTAAATTTCGACCAGCCTTTAACAGAAAATGAACTTTCTGGCTACCGCACACTCATCCAAAAACGAACCAAACGCGAACCTTTGCAGTACATAATCGGGACTCAGGAATTCTGGTCTCTGGAGTTCGTAGTAACTCCGCAGGTCCTTATTCCGAGGCCTGAGACTGAATTGCTGGTCGAGCAGGCCATCGAACGGCTTAAAGCTTTTCCTGCAGCGGAGGATCATACGCCCAGGATATTGGACCTTGGTACCGGCTGTGGTGCCATTGCCATATCCCTGGCCAAAGAGGTCCAGCAGACCAAAATCTGGGCCACAGACATATCTGCTGGTGCCCTGAAGCTTGCCCGTCTAAATGCTGAGAAACATGGGGTCACAGACAAGATCAGGTTTATACAGGGAAACCTTTGGGAACCCCTGCTGGACCAGGGCGTGACTTTTGATATTATTTTGTCAAACCCTCCCTATATAGCCTCTGAAGAATTCAAGGGCCTTGCTCCGGAAGTCCGCGATTATGAACCCAGACTGGCCCTGGACGGCCACGAAGATGGGATGACCTATATTCAAACGATTATTCTAGAAGCTCCGGCCTTCATGAATCCCGGTGGATGGATTATGCTGGAAATGGCGCCCGGTCAGACAGAGAAGGCCCTTGGATTAATTGGAGAAATCAAGGACTATGGGGAAAAGACCCGAATTAAGGATTACAGCCACCTTTACAGGGTCGTGATGGCACAAAGAAAAAATAATCAAGATCCCGCTACCTCATGATCAGTTACTGTTGTTGGTCTACCTCGATGTAACTCCTGGCGGTCAGGAAAAATCCGAGTGCGATTAATGCCCCAAGGACCCCCACCGGCCAGAATTCGCTCGCACCAATACCGTGATTTCGCGCAAGGTCGATGGCAAACCCCAGCGGCGGAGCAATGATCATTGTCGAAAGGCTCTTCGCCTGGGACTCGATTGAAAGGATTGTGGCGCCCTTTTCCTTATCGCTGTGCGCGTCAAACCGGCTTATCAGCACCGGCCTCCACAGGTTCTGTATGATATAAAGCACCACAAACCCTGCTATCATGATCCAGTAAATGCCCCAATACATGGCAGGGAGAAGCACCAGGAAAATCACAACGCTCATGCCCCAAAGGTGATGCGCCGTCTTGTCCTCCTGGCCTGGTTTGCTAACCAGTCGGTATGCATTGCGGCTCGCCATGGCAGACAGGACAAACAGAACAAAGAAAACAGGTCCTATGAGGACCACCGACTTTTGCTCATCGGTAAGTTGAATGCCCGCAAACAGGACTGCTGTCAAAGGAAGCGCTGCTGCCTTCAGGATCGGCTGGAGGTAGTCTTTCGACGCCTTAAAGAAACCCTCGAAACCCATGGATTCCAATACTATTCTTCTAAGACTCGCCTGCTTTACCGAAACACCCAGTGTTTCCTTGAGATGTTTCAGCATGTCACCTATGGAAGTCTTTTCGCCAATTTTTCCGTCCACTTCCTCCGGGTAGCCGAGGAAATTGATGATGTTAAGGATGTAAGGAATGATTGAGAAGAAAAAAACGTAGATGAAGTTGCTTGTGGAAAATACGAAAAAACATGCAAGAATTACCGATACCGCCGAACCAATCTTGCTCCAGGACCGTGTGTACCCGTAGATCTTGGTCCGTTCGTCCGTGCGACCCTGGATGTGCAGCCACATGAAAATCATTGCCTTATGGGTGCCGGTCCGGAATGCGTCTCCTATGGCGAAAAAAAACATCGCAAGAAAAAGAAGGAGCATCAGATTGTTTTGCGCAAGCTTTCCCTCCATTGCCGCCATTCCGGATAAACCGAAAGTGGCAAAGCTGATGATATAGGCTACAAAACTCAAAATCATGCATTTGCGCCTCCCGCTTAGGTCCGCAATGGCACCGGTGGGGATCTCCATGATATTGATCATTATTTCGCGAAAGGCGATGAGCACGCCAATCAGGAAAAACGAGAGCCCCATCTGCCTGAAAGCGAGCAACAGGAAATAGTCATAGTACTGCTGGTTTTTTAGAAACCCATAAAGACTGAATCTCCTGAGCATCTTGTTTCCTGTCACATTCGTACCTGTTTTACTAAAAATCCACTTTATCGAGACCTTTGAGCCCCAATATCTCGCGGGCTTCCTGCGGTGTTGCAGGTTCGAGTTCAAGTTCACGGGCGATGCGGATGATCTTTTCAACCTGTTCGGCATTGCTCTTCGCTAACACACCCTTTTCAAGGTATAGATTATCCTCAAGCCCAACGCGGGCATTTCCCCCCAAAAGAAAAGACTGCGTGCACATACGGAATTGGTGCCTTCCGGCGGCACATACTGAGAATTCGAATTCGCCTATGGCCTTTCGAGCGGTTTCTAACAGGAATACCACGTTTTCCGGAGTTGCAGGGATTCCGCCCAGGATACCCAAGACAAACTGGAGGTATATGGGTTCTTTGACATATCCGGCCTTGATGGCAAAGGCGAGGTTATTGATCATGCCGACGTCATAGATTTCAAATTCAGGTTTTGTACCCATATCATTAAAGATAGCAAGGAATTCCCGCATGGTCTTGAATGTATTCGGGAAGATAAAATCTTCGGTCAAGTTAAGGTAATACTTTTCCCATTCAAATTTCCACTCTTTATAATTATCCGCAATATGAAAAAGCGCAAAATTGAGCGAACCCGCATTTAATGATGCCAGTTCCGGTTTTAATGTAGAAACCACCTGAACCCTTTTTTCCACGGGCTCTCCCAGCTTCCCACCTGTTGTCGTGCAAAGGATAATATCGCAATGTTTTTTTACCTCGGTAGCAATCTCCATAAAAATATCCTGGTCAGCCGTAGGTAAACCAGTCTCGGGGTCCCTGACATGCAGATGCCCCACGGCAGCGCCCGCTTCATGAGCTGCGATAATTTCATCGATGAGTTGACGAGGTGTTGTAGGAAGATGCGGCGACATTGTTGGTGTATGAATGGCACCTGTGACAGCCGCTGTAATGATTACCTTATGTTTTGGCTTATTTCCCATAATTCAAAATTCCCCTTTCCAATAGGTTTACGTGAATATATCTTTGTATGAAGTTATACCCATTTTCACAACTTCCAGTGTACCATGGGTAACCCGGCGACTGGCGATCTGAAATAGGGAATCCGCGTGCCCCTCAGGCTCCCAATATAGACGGTCTTCAGATCTGGCCCGCCAAAGGTGACGCTGGAGAACCAGGGAGCGATGGTGCCTCCTGCATCCAGCATATCATCTGGCGTCACACGGTCTTCCACAAAGGCCTGCTCTACGGCAAGGGCGGCAGTCTCATTAGTATCGTCGAGAATCACATGGAAATCGCCCTCCGGTGTAATGGCGAAGAGCTGATCTGCCATCACCAGTGTCCCCCAGAGGTTGCCGAAGGCGTCGAAGGCAATACCGTCCGGAAACCCGAACTTTCCGAGCTTTGTGGGTCCAAAGACCTCACGATTCGAAAGAGACCCATCAGGGGCTACCCTCATGCGGGAAATACGCCGGCCTGTCGTCTCTACGATATAGAGAAATTCTTCTTTTGCATCGAGCCGGATTTCGTTCGTGAAACTCAGGCCATCGGTGACAACCCTTAGGCCTTTTTCGTCTGCCAGGGCAATGTATCCGTCTGCGATGTTTGGGCTGATCGCCTTCATCCAGTTCTTAATGCGGGTCGATATTGTCAGCCAGATGCGATTTTTGCTATCCCTTAACACAAAATTCACTTTACCTATTGGCTGACCGTCAATGGTGTCGTAAAGGAGTCTCGTATTGCCATCACGCGTCATCACCTCCAGCACATCGGTCCCAAAATTGGAGATCAGGATGTCTCCATTTTCCGCAAAGGCAAGACCATTTGGTAAAGTGCCTTCGGTGAAACGGCTCGCTTCATCGGACGCACCACCAAAGGCCGATTCGAAAGACTGGGTGATAATATTCTGCTCACCATTAGAAGAGATCCTGACGACGCCACCCCGCGCATCAGCCGACCACAGGGTGCCGTCCGGTTCCGCAAGGATGCACTCAGGTCGCTGTAAACCATCTCCGATGTAACGTATTTCTTCCGGATCGACCTGGAATCCAATAATCGGGTTTTCTGCCATTTTATTCCCTTTCATTGTAAAATCTCAATAAGCCAGGGGATTCTGCTCATCCTACCAGAACCAGACTGATCTGGGGGAAGATAACCACTAAGATCAACACAAGTATCATGATAATCACGAACGGAAACGCACCGGCAAAGACATCATTCAGGGTGATGCTCTGATCATCCAGGGTGGATTTGACCACGTAGGCGGCAATTCCCAGGGGCGGGGTGATAAGCCCTACCTCAATGGCGATGATTGTCACCAGCCCAAACCATACGAAATTCACTTCAAACGGTTGCATGATCGGGTAGATGAGCGGAACAATAATCATCAAGATCGACGTGGAATCCAGGATAGTGCCCATAAGCAACACTATAATCAGATAAATGCTAAGAATAGCGTAAAGGCCCATGCCGGACTCGCCTATCCAGTTCCCGATAAAACCGGTGATACCTGACAGGGCCAGCATACGGCCGTACATGTTGGCTGATATGATCAAAAAAAGGATCGAGACAGTAACATGACCGGTCTCTGTAAGCACCTGCCAGAGTTTTGCCCAGGTTAGTTGTCGCTTGCTTAGAGCCAAAACCAGTGCCCCCAAGGCCCCAACTGCCCCGGATTCCGTGGGCGTAAACCAGCCTGCGTAAATGCCGCCCAAAACCAGGGCGATCAGGAGGGCGATGGGAATCAGTTTGCCAACAGCGCTGGCCAGGCTCATCTTCTTATTCAAACCATCTGCCTGACCCGTGACCTTTGCGCACACATAATCAGGGAAGCGATATGCCATGACCAGGATGGCGGCAGAAAAGCCGGCGGAGAGAACGATACCCGGCATAATGCCCGCCTTAAACAGATCGCCTATGGAGGTCTCGGTGAGTACACCAAACAGGATAAGGAGCAGGCTGGGTGGGATTAACATTCCCAGAACTGAGGAACCGGTTACAACACC
>JAIWDV010000015.1:0-13383 GCA_048632525.1 Bacteroidales bacterium
CGTTTTGATACTCGTAACGAAAATCTTAATTAATTCTTCTGTTTCCTGTAAAATATCATTTAGTAGTTCAGGTTTTTTAATTAGTGGTACACGCTGAATAAGTTTTAACCATCTCTGGGTCTCCCTTTTTCCCATTCAACGTTCGATGTTGGACGTTCGATGTTCGATGTTCATTTTTTTCAGTCCGTCCTGGGCAAAAACAACTTAGCGCTTATGGGATGGAAGGGTGGGGGTGGCAACTTGATGTCTGCACTAAATTCTCAAGCTTCCAATCAACGAGAAGCCTTAGCCGTGTGCCAGACTTTTTTTCTCGATAAATAAGGTGCCCATTTTCGAGCCCGAATTGAAAAAGGTCTCTTGTTATTGCAACATCGCTTCGGCAATAGTCGACGAGTTTTTCCATTTCCCCCTTCCGGAACCATTCCACAGCCTGAAGACCATGTGCTGTTTTGCCCTTGTTTAAGGTCTCAGTGGCCAGGTGGTCGAGGCTAAGCCGGAAGCCAAGGCGCTTATGGATGTCCTCCAGAATATCAAAGGTTGGTAGCGCCTTCAGGTCTCCATTTGTGTAGGCATTTAGAACCGTGTAGTCAAATTTCTTGATATTAAACCCGATAATCAGGTCAGCCGTGTCAAGAAGATCAAAAAGAGTATCAATACTATCTTCCTTGAAGATTAGAAAGTTTTTATCAATACTGTCGAAAACGACCACTACAGAAACCCTCATCAGGTGGGTGTTTTGCCAACCCCCAACATCCTGGGCGGTTTTTTGAGTCTCAAGATCAAGGAAAAGGAGCCTGGGCTTTTTCTGATCGCCTATGTTGGCAGCTTTTTCTTTATGGGACAATTCAGGTTCAATCTCCTCCTCTCCCTCTGATATCTGGCTCAGGGGGATGTGTCCCAGAAGGCCTTCAAGAATTAGCAATGCGGCCTGTTTGTCCAATGGTTTGTTACCAGAACCACACTTGGGGGAATGTATACATGAGGGACACCCTTCCTCACAGCCACAGCTTTTCACGTGATCCAGTGTCTTCTCCAACAGATCAAGTATAATCTCAAAGCCGTGCTGTGCCAGGCCAACGCCGCCCGGATAACCGTCATAGATGAAAATGGCGCTCTTGCCTACCTGCGGATGATGAGGATAACATATGCCGCCAATGTCATTTCTGTCACAAAGGGCAAAAAGGGGAAAAATGCCTATGGTAGCGTGTTCTATGGCATGGATACCTCCCATGAAATGAAGGCCCTTTTGTTCTACAAACCTCTTGAGTGCAGGCTCTATCTCCACCCAGAAGCCTATAGTTTCAAAAGTCTGAGGAGGCAACTCGAGGGGAAAAACGCCCATCAATTCCTGACCGGGCAGCGCCCTTTTTTCATAACCGGTGATCACCTCTGTTACCTTGAGGTTGCCTTCTCGAATCACAAACTGGCCCTTTGGCCTGCTCCGATTGATCCGGATGATTTCGGTTTCTTTTTCACTGCGGGCTCGCGTGAAATATTTGAGATCTGACCGATGTACCACGATGTCTTTTTTCTCCACTATGAGACGGTCAACCAGATATTGGCGGGCTCGATGGAGGTAGCTTGCGCCGGGGTGACATTCTTTAAATGCCCTGATTCCATCAATGGTGCCAATGGCCTGCCCGGTTTCCCTTTCAAAAATAGTAAAGGTTTCGCCGGAGGAGCGAATATTCACGTAAAGCTGAGGGTTGCGTTTTGATGCAAACCAGGTGGGTTTTCCCTCTGCGGTTCGATTCAAAGCACCTTCATTTTCCAATTTTTCAAGATGAAAAGGGAGATCTTTTGGCCAAAATTTCTGGTCGTCGAGCGTGAGCGGGATTTCTGAGGCAGCACACGGCAGATGAGCCTCCACTACATAAGGGTTATGGGGATCCAGGACAGCGGCCTCAAAGGACCTTTCAAAAAGATCAACCGGGTGTTTCATAAAGTATTGATCCAGGGCATCCGGCTTTGCAATGAGGATAACCATGGATTCTCTCCCTGATCGGCCAACCCGTCCTCCTCTCTGCCAGGTGTTGATAATTGTGCCCGGGTAACCCACCAGCAGGCATATATCAAGGTAACCTATATCAATTCCCATTTCCAGGGCACTGGTTGATATGACCCCGAGCAAATCTCCGCTGGCGAGCCTGTTTTCAATTTGTCTTCTTTCCTCTGGCATGAAACCTGCGCGGTAGGAGCTTACCTTTTCGCTTAGGTCACGGGACAGTTGGGAGACCCGGAGATGGATAAGTTCTGTGGTTTTTCTGGATTGGGTAAAGGCAATAGTTCTAAACCCTTTACGGATGCAGTCGACAAAGAGTTTGGCCGCGGAGAAATTGGGACTGGCCTCAGGATTTAGGAAGAGATAATGCTGGCCTGCCCTTGGAGCTCCGCATGATTGTATCACTTTAAGATTTTCCTCGATCAGGCTTTCCCCAAAATCTTTCGGGTTACTCACGGTGGCCGAGAGTAGAATGAATTGTGGGCAGGCACCATAGAGCTGGCACAGCCTTTTCAAACGCCGAATCACCTGATTAAGATGGGATCCAAAGATGCCGCGATATGTGTGGACTTCATCCAGGATGACAAAAGAGAGATTTTTAAGAAGTTTTTCCCAATTTTGATGATAGGCCAGAATACCCCGATGAAGCATATCAGGATTCGTGAAAAGGATCTGGGGTGGTTTTGTTCTTATCTTTTTTCGCCTGTATGGGCTTGTATCTCCATCATAAATCTCTGCTGAGACGTGCGCATCCTTGGTTCCTTTTAGCCACACAGCAAGGTTTTTCAATTGATCCTGCTCCAGGGCCTTTAAGGGGAAGAGATACAAGGCTCTGGTATCCTTGTTCTTTAGGATTTCCTCCAGAACCATTAGATTGTAGATCAAGCTCTTGCCGCTGGCCGTTGGGGTGGCTACCAACACATTGTTCCCCTGTCTGAGATGGGTAACGGCCTCCACCTGATGGGTATAAAGCCGGTTAAGACCAAGATGATTCATGGTTTTTCGGATGTCGTGATGAAAGTCAATTTGAGGGCCGTAGAGTGGCTCTTGTGGGGGGATGTATCTGTGGTATACGAAGGCTTCGCGGAATTCCGAGTAGGTCTTTATGGATTTAACATATTGAGAAAGTTTCACGTCTATAGTGCTCTTACTTTGAATATTTTTCAATGGGTCATGCAGAATTTTGATGACTTATTAACATGTTTTGTATAATAATAGTACATTACATAATAAGCAAGGACAGGAAAGAGCAACAGACTATGAATGCTATGAATGATAAAGAAAAGATTCCCCCTGTCAAACTTCTTCACTACAAAAAGGGTGATCTTATCGTAAAACAAGGCGATTACGGTATCTCAATCTATAAGGTCATTAAAGGTAAAGTACAGATCTTCAATGAATCAGGGGACAAAGAGATTGGTATAGATATTCTGGGCCCGGGTGGCGTAATCGGGGAGATGAATTTTTTGGACAGGGCCCTCGAGGCACGGTTTTCCTCTGCAAGGGCACTTGAGGATTCAGAACTGGAGGCATGGCATCCTGCGGGCCTTGCAAATGAGTATGAGCAGATGCCTTATATTATCAGGTATATAGCCAAACAGACATTGAAACGCCTTATTCGCATGAACAACCTCACCGCCCAACTGACTGACCAGGGAGAAGAAGATAGGAGGGCTGCACAGGCGGAACAAGTTCCCGCCCGGCGGCACTTTTACCGCAAGGGAGTAATCCTTAATTGTGTTTATAGACCAGTTGATTCACCTTCAAAGGCTCGTTTAGAGGGCATGATAAAGGACATTAGCCTGAGCGGAATGGGGCTGGATGTCAGGGCAAAAAACGCGCTAATGTTTTCCCATAAGCCCGGGACTAAATTCCACCTGGAAACGGTGCTCCCAAACGGTAAAGAGATTGATTTTACAGCCAAAATTGTTACAGTTATAGAGGATAGGTCCCCCGGGAAACTTTTCCTGGGAATGACTTTTGATGAATTAGCGGACGGGGCAAGGAAGAGCCTTGGGTTTTTCCTTATGCCTACTTAAAGGGGACCATAGAACATGACCATTGATGGGCTGTTATACGGGTATGTAGCGAGTGAAGAGACTTACCAGGATAAGGCGGTTATTATCGAAGAGGGGAGCAAGGGCGACTGGGTCTATGTGATTCTGAAAGGGAGCGCAAAGGTAAGGAAAAGGACACGCAAGGGAGTTGTGACCCTTGATACCCTCAGTGAAGGGGATATCTTTGGAGAAATGGTCTTACTGGAAACCGGCCAGGAGCTAAGGAGCGCATCAGTTGTGGCAGCAGGTGGTCCCGTACGGTTGGGCGTGCTGGACTCTGAACGATTGGTCAAGGATTATGGCACACTGTCGCCACAGCTCAGGGCACTTATGAGGTCCCTGATCCGAAGGCTCAAAGAAAAGACCGATAGCGTGTGTAACGCGGTTGTTGAAAATGCAGAGTGAGTACATCCCCTGAAGCTTGATCAGGTGTTGCCGAGCGAACCAAATAAAACATAATGCCCTAACCCGGATAAACCGGAAAAGTGCCTATTTATCCCGCTTGCAGCGGGGAAGTTAAGGAGTCGCTTCGCTCCGTCTATTCACATAAAGTAGACAGAATTTCACAGATCTCTTCTGGCCGCTTCCAACTGACCCTGACAATGCTCCCATTTTAGAAGTGACGACTCCAGTTTTCCCTTGATATCATTATATTCATTGATCAAGGGAACGCTCTTTTTCGTATCTTTAAAAACTTTCGGGTCGGCAAGCCTCTTGCCCAGGTCTTTTTCTCGTAATTCAAGTTCAGCAATCATCTCTTCCAGTTGTTCCAGTTCAGCCAATATGGGTTTTAGTGTGTTATGGATCAACCTGCGCTTTTCTGCTCTTTTCCTTTTTTGCTCCTGCCGGTTCTTTCTTGTATTCGGGGAGCCTTGAACCTGATTTTCATCATGCAACCCCTCTTGAACTAAGTCATGTTCCAATTCCCTTTCCATTCGAGTGAGGTGATCATAGTATTCGTCAAGATTGCCTGGGTATTCTACAATTCCCCCTTCTCTAATGTCCCAGATCTTTGTGGCCAACCTGTTGATGAAGGACTGGTTGTGGGAAACGAACAACAGTGTCCCATTGTAGTCTTTAAGTGCATCAATCAGTGTCTCGGAAGATGAGATATCCAGATGGTTGGTAGGCTCATCCATCACCATGAAATTCCCAGGCTTGACAAGGAGCTTTGCAAGCGCAACACGCGCCCTTTCACCACCCGAAAGAATAGCGATTGTCTTGTCAACATCATTTCCTGAAAAAAGAAAGGCACTGCAAGCACCTCTGACAAAACCTATGGTCGCATGGGGAACAACCTGGTAGACTTCCTGGATAACTGTTTTTTGTGGGTCTAACATTTCCGAGTGATGCTGAGCAAAATAACCCATGCGAACCCCGTGCCCCAGCCCGATTGTGCCCTCATCGGGTTTAATTTCTCCGGCCACCATTCTGAGCAAGGTGGTTTTGCCGCATCCATTCGGCCCGATAACCGCTATTCTTTCTCCTTTCAGTACAGTCCGGGTGAGGCGCTCATATAAGGTCTTTTCATCGAACCCTTTTGATACTCCTTTGATTGACAATACGTCTCTTCCACTTCGAGACACGTCAGGGAAGGAGAAACGAACGGTTTTTTCTTTGCGGTGCGTTTCAACCAACCGTATCTTTTTCGCCAATTTGATCTTGCTCTGCGCTTGCCTTGCCTTGGATGCCTTGGCACGAAATCTTTCTATGAATTTCTGGGCCTCCTTGATTTTCTGCTCCTGCTTTCGAGCTGTTGCCTCCAGGGATTTTCTCCTTTCCTCACGCGCTTTCAGATAGAAATCATAGTTCCCGCTGTAAAATATCATCCCTTCCGGTTCGAAGCTGACAATGCGATGGATCTGGCGGTTGACAAAGTCCCTGTCATGGGACACAAGGATCATGGCCCCTTTGAAATCGACCAAAAATTGTTCTAACCATCGAATGGATGGGATATCAAGGTTGTTGGTTGGCTCATCCAGGAGGAGTAAATCAGGTTTCTGGTATAGCAGGCTGGTCAGGGCAGCCCTCATTTTCCAGCCACCGCTCAGGGAAGAGATGGGACGGTCAAATTCCGTTTCTTTGAAACCGAGACCTGAAAGGATTTTTTCAGCTTCATGACGCGGGAACTGCTGTTCAAGGCTGTCTATTTTATGGTGGATCTCAGCTATCTTTTCGGCCAGTCTGGTCTGTTCCTGTTTCCTGGTCGCTGCTTTCAGTGACTGCTCTGCCTTTATCAGCTTGTTTTTTAAGGGTACCCGCCCTGGAATGGAGTCAATAACCGAGTGGAGGAGTGGGCCTGATAAACCTTCTTGAATATCCTGCGGCAAATAACCTATTCTGGTCTCCCGTGCGACTCTAACTTCTCCGCTGTCAGGGGAAATCTCTCCCATTAGAAGTCGAAGCAGGGTGGTTTTTCCGGATCCGTTTGGCCCTACAAGGCCTATTCGATCCCCAGATTCCACCTGTAATCCGATCTCGCGAAAGATCTGATTCTCAAAAAAAGTGAGAGAGACTTTTAAGGCTGTAACGAGACTCATGTCTGACTTTAGACACCTCTTATTTTTTACGCTTTTATATAATGCTGTATGAGGAGGCGCATGGCCTCCCAGAAAATGAGATTATACCCGAATTTTTTGAGATGTTACATGGCGGAAAGGACTTGCAAGCGGCAATCAGTGCTTTGTCATTTTCCTATGCTCTTTCATAATGCACAGATTCATTATAACCTGGATACCCGCCTTCCTGGCCCTGGAAGCTGCGTCGTTGTGAACGACACCCTCCTGCATCCAAATGGCGCGGACGCCTATGTCAATGGCCTGGTCAACCACTGTCGGAACTCTTGTCGGGTTTATGAACAGATCGGCCATGTCAAAGCGGAACGGGATATCCTTGAGTGTATTGAAGCAAGGGATTCCGAGTATTTCTCTCTGCCCGGGGTTAACAGGAATTATTTCATACCCTTGTTCAATAAGGTATCGAGCCACCCTGTTGCTGTCCCTGTTTTCTTTGGGAGAGATTCCTACGATGGCGATTTTTCTGCAATTTTGGAGAATATCTATGATCTGAGCCGATGGTGGGTTGCAGTCAGGTAGTTCACATTTTGTATTTGCCATCGGGTATGCCTCATTTAACTATCTTTTTGACCTGTTCCACCTTTCTCTTGACATCCATGGCCTTTTTGACCCCTGGAACCTGTTCCATGACCTTATTCACGACTTTGGCCTCAAGGGTAGGCTGATCATTTTTTTTCGCCGGAACCTCGTTATCGTCATGACCTTTGTCATCCTCATCTTTTTTACTTATCTCTTTTTTGACCTTCTTAAATTCACTAAGAGCACCACCCAGGCCTTTTCCGATTTCCGGAAGCCTTTTGGCGCCAAATAGAAGTAGAATGATGACCGCAATAATGATTAGTTCTGTGGGGCCCAGACCAAACATGGCTTACTCCAATTCTGCAAATTTTAAAAAGTCGGGAGTAGGGAAGGCATCAGAGGATCCCAACTCAAATATTTTTATTCTGTTTGACTCGAAAAACGCCGCAGTAACGCCGATGCCAAAGCCTGATGGCTTTCCGCAATACGGGGTTCGAAGACCACAGGAAGGACTTTTGTCTTTCATGATCGCCATTGTTGCCCCTGTCAGTCTGGCCAGCTTCAGTGACTCCTCAGCTCCTTTCTTGAAGGCGTCTGTGATGTCTTCCCCTTCGACATTGACGACATTTGCCCTGCCAGAGAGAATATCGCGACCGTCACCACCTGTCATATTGGCAGGCGGCCTGGGGGTTGGAAGCCCCCCCAGTTGTTCAGGGCAGAAGGGTATGAAAGGAATTGAGTTCACAAAATCTGCCAGGTATGGACAGAGTGAGTGTTTGCCATCATACCTGCAGCGAATTCCCAGGAGACAGGCGCTGATCATGACCTTAACGGGCTTTTGAACCTTCAAACTGGACGGCTTCCTCCGCGTCATCTCTTGATTCCACTGAGCCAATAAGACAGGCGGTTTCTCCCATGGCCTTAAGCCTCAGGAGTACTTCGTCAGCCTCTTCCTCGCTTACCACAATGACCAGGCCAAGTCCGTTATTGAAGGTTCGCAACATTTCCTGGTCCGAAATTTGCCCTGCCTCCTGAAGATAAGAGAATATGGGTGGAGGAGACCAGGTTGATCTGTCAATGACGACCTTGCAGGGCGTTGGAAGCATGCGGGGAATATTATCAATAAGTCCACCGCCCGTTATGTGTGAGATCCCGTAAATACGAAAGTCCCGTCTAAGATTGCTAATTGCTCTGGCGTATATTCTTGTAGGCTCCAGGAGTTCTTCTCCAAGGGTTCGGCCGAAATCTTCCACATAATCTTCCACGGACATCTTCAGGCCCTCGAAAAAAATCTTCCGTACCAGGGAATAACCGTTGCTATGGAGACCGCTGGATGCGATGCCAATGAGCTGATAACCGACCGCAATCTCAGAACCGTCCAGGATTTCTTCATTGTCGGCCAGTCCAACCACAAATCCGGCAAGGTCGTATTCGCCATCAGCGTAAAACCCTGGCATTTCAGCAGTTTCGCCCCCGATAAGCGAGCAATTTGCTTCCAGGCAACCTACAGCAATACCCTTAACAATATCCCGGGCCTTTTCTAAATCAAGCTTTCCCAGGGATATATAGTCCAGGAAAAAAAGCGGATTGGCTCCTTGAACCATAATGTCGTTTACGCACATGGCAACAAGATCGATGCCGACCGTATCGTGCTTATCGAGCATAAATGCAATTTTAAGCTTTGTGCCCACCCCATCTGTGGAGCTTATAAGCACGGGTTTTCTCATATCATGAACATTCAAAGAGAAGAGCCCTGCAAATCCCCCGATATCTGTTATGACACCTGACCTGAAGGTCTTGCTCACGATCGGTTTTATCAGATCTATAAGCCTGTTCCCCGCATCAATATCAACACCTGCCTCAGCGTATTGGCCTTTTTTCTTATTGTCTCTCATTGGCTTTGATTCCGTATGTTTTTTAGTTGAAAATAGAAATCACGTTCTCTGGGCCTCCGGCTCGTAAAGCCTCCAGCTTGGACAGCGTGGTCAGGGATAAATGTCTCTTCCTGTAAATGTATATTATCATCCATATATATTGTCAAATCTTTTCTCTTGTCACTAATACCATGATTTGTTAATGGATTTAAATGATTATGTCACCTGCCAGTCATCTCAAACATATTCCTGAATTGAACCGCCCCCTCATTGCTTTGAAAGGGATTGGGCCTAAAAGGGCGGAATTTATGGCCCGAAAGGGTCTTCACACTCTCATTGATCTCCTGTTGTTCAGTCCCATCCGTTATGAGGACAGGAGGCGGGTCTTGCCCATAGACAAAACTACGGATGGTATGAGTGTCTGGGTCAGAGGAAAAGTCAGATCTGGCAGGGAGGATAGGTTTTTCCGCAGTGGCAAAGGGTTGTTCAGGATAAGGATCCAAGATGAAACCGGCAGCCTTGACCTACTGTGGTTTCATTATAGAAAGGCCCATCTGAGCACATTTGCCCGGCAGGGTTTAACTCTTATGGCCTATGGATGCATCCGGAAGAATCGGGGTAAACCCCAGATGATTCATCCTGACATTGGCTTGGCGGATACTGACAAAGAAAAAGATCTTTTGGGATTTTACCCTGTTTATTCCGTGATCCAGGGGATTCCCGGGCAAGTCCTAAGGTCCGCGATCAGGCATGTGCTGGATCAATATCAAGAGTACCTGGTGGACCCTGTTCCGCGGAAGATAACCTGCCGCCTCGCGCTGCCTGAGTTTGCAGAAGCCATCAGGTGCGTTCACATGCCGCCCGGGGAATTATCCACTGACCTGCTCAACCGATTTAGGACCAAGTACCACCAGAGACTTACATTTGACCGTTTTTTCCATGTAATGCTTGGCATCGCTTTTGGAAAAAAAGCTCGTGAAAGCAGGGCGGGACCTGCCTTTTCTGTCCCCAAAGGACTGTTGCCCCGGCTTGAGAAATGTTTCCCCTTTGCCTTAACCGGTGGGCAGGTGAGTGCAATTGACGAAATTATCAGGGACCTGAGTCGCAATAAACCAATGAGTCGTTTACTCCAGGGGGATGTAGGATGCGGTAAGACCGTTGTGGCGGTGGTGGCAGCATCCTTAACCGTCATTAACCGATGGCAGGTGGCGATAATGGTTCCGACCCAGGTTTTGGCGCGGCAGCATTATCTTTATTTTGCAGGTCTGCCTGAAAGTATGGGGTTTCGTTCCGTTCTTTTGACCGGAGCATTGAAAAAATCTGAACGCCTCGATATTTATGAAAAGATAAGGCTCGGAGAGTATAATCTCATCATTGGGACCCAGGCCTTGATCCAGGAGGACCTTTCTTTTGCCAAACTGGGCCTGGTGGTGATTGATGAACAACATCGGTTCGGTGTGAAACAGCGCGCACTTTTGGACCAAAAAGGTGTAAACCCTCACCTGCTTGTCATGACAGCAACCCCGATTCCCAGGACCCTTGCCATGACGGTCTATGCGGATTTGGACATCTCCTTCATTAAAGAATATCCGGAAGGTCACCTGCCGGTTGTGACCCGCCTGATGGACGGAAGTCAGAGGAGGGAGGTCCTTAATACGTTAAACCAAAGAATGGCTGCGGGGGAACAGGCAATGGTCATATGTCCTGTGATCGAAGGATCAGAAGAGATGGACCTGAAAAACGCATTGGAAGTGCACGAAAAACTCAGTAAAATTTTTATGCCGCGTTTTCGAGTGGAACTGATTCACGGCCGTATGTCCAGCGATGAAAAAGACCGGGTCATGGAACGATTCAGAGATGGCCTCATCGATCTGCTGGTAGGGACCACGGTGATTGAGGTGGGTGTTGATGTCCCGGGGGCAACAGTCATGGTGATTCAAAATCCTGAACGGTTTGGGCTGACCCAACTCCATCAATTGAGGGGTCGTGTTGGGAGAGGGACCAAAAGAGGTCGCTGTTTCTTGATGCTGTCCACACAACCCTCCGCCCAGACCTTATCAAGACTTAGAATAATTGTTCAAAGCCATGACGGATTTGAAATTGCGCAGAAGGACCTGGAGATGCGGGGGCAAGGCGAACTGATGGGAACGAAGCAGGCAGGGGCAGGGGAACTGGATTTTGCGGAAATGTTCAGGGAGCCGGAGCTCCTGGTAGCGGCAAAGAAGGAAGCTGATGCGCTTGTAGCCTCAGATCCGACTCTTTCAAGACCGGAAAATCGCTTTTTAAGGGTTACTTTTTCACAAAGGTGCTGATCTCAAATTTTTTGCCTCCAACCCTGCATTGCACAGCCCCTGCCTGGTCAATTCTAATGACCCTGCATCCTATGTCTCGAAGGCTTTCGAGAGTTTGTTGATGGGGAAAACCAAAAAAGTTCCCTTCGCCTGATGAGATAACACATACACGAGGCCGTACCATCCGGAGAAATTCTCTGGAGCTTGAACTTTTACTTCCATGGTGAGGAGAGAGCAGGATATCGCTCTTGAGAACCTGGCCGGCATTTGAAACGAGGACCTCTTCACCCTGACGCTCAAGGTCGCCTGGAAACAGAAAAGACTTCCCCCCATACGAGATTTTCAGTACAAGCGAATTGTTATTCAACCTTGTTCCCCTATCAAAGAGCTCTGTCGAACATGTATCCGGGAAAGGGTGTATGATTTCCACCTTGACTCCGTTTATCTCCCTGCCACCCGCAAGATCGGCGGGGAGAAACTTTTTAATTTTTTTCGATTCGATAATGGCCATCAGCTCCTTGAAAGAGGCTTTTTCCACCTCATCCCCATTATACCAGAACTCTTTTGGATGAAAGTTACTGGCTATGAAGCGAAGTCCATTCATGTGGTCGGCCTGGGGATGGCTTAAGACCAGGTAATCGATGCGGCGGATCTTTGAATGCCAAAGGTATGGGGCTACCACCATTCTGCCGACATCAAAGTGGCCGCGTGAAAAGCCACCTCCATCTATTAGCATCTTTTTTCCCATGGGAAACTCAACAAGAGCCGAATTAGCCTGCCCAACATCGAGAAAAGTCACTTTCAATTGTTTGTTGAATCCTACCGAGTATGTCCAATAGCCAATGTCAAGCAGAATAAGGAGAACAAGGGCCAGGATTCCTTTCTTTGCCCATGACCAGCGCTTAATAAAGAACAAGAGGAGCATAAGCGAGTAGAACATGAGAAATTCAGAGAAGGTGGGAGTGATCACCCATAAATTGGACCAGGGGAAACCTGCCCAAAATCGGATGATTTCCATCATTGCATGTAGTCCCCATGTGCCCAACTGGAGAAAAAGACCTGCTATTTCAAATGAAAAGGGTAGTGCTGCAACGCAAAGTAATCCGAACGGCAACACCCACAGTCCCAGGATGGGCACGACAGTCAGATTTGCCGGAATGGTCACAAGAGAAACACGGTGAAAGTAAAATATGGTTAGTGGCAGCAGAAAGATCGTAGCGGAAAGGCTAACCACAAAAAGGCCGATGAAATAAATGTACAGGCGCTTAAAGATGGTGTTTTTTGTTTGTGTTGTCTCTAAAGGAGAAAGAATTTTGTTTAAGAGAGGAGGTGCCAGCCAGAGAATACCGATCACCGCTGAGAACGAAAGCTGGAAGGATATACTGAAGATGGCATGGGGGTCTATTGTCAGGATGACTAAAGCAGCAAATGCAAGGGTGGACCAGACATCTTTTTCCCGTCGGAAAATCAGAGACCAGAGAAATATGAGGGCCATAGTCATGGCCCGCTGGCCTGATATCTGATACCCGGCAAGAAAGGTGTAGCCGATAACAGGCAGACATGTCAAAAGGGCAGTTATCCTTAGAAGATCTGTTTTAAGGGGAAGGTTGTACGATCGGGACAGGGTCCATTTGAAGAGAAAAAAGGTCATCCAGGCCACAAGCCCTATATGTAGACCCGAAACTGCAAGCACGTGCCCAAGCCCGGTCTGATTAAAGAGCTCTCTTAACTCCTGATTGATACCCTGTCGTTCACCCAAGATCAGGGCCCGGAAGAGGGCGTAGTCCTGGTCATTGAGTCGTTTGCTGAAAAAGTCCCTTACGGGTCGTTGAATCCTTTCTATAAGTCCACGGGGAAATGAGAGGTGACCGGGCCCCATGGGTACGATGCGTCTACCGTCTGAGGCAGATGCGGCGCAGGTAAATCCCTTTAGTCTCATGGCCGACTCATAGTCATATCGACCTGGATTGTTGAAATTTTTAAAGGGCCTTAACCGTGCAGGAAAGCGGATTCTTTCCCCTGGCCTGACAGGCGGGATATGATTATATATGCTCACAGAGACGT
>JAIWDV010000016.1:0-13240 GCA_048632525.1 Bacteroidales bacterium
GGGCTTTCCACACGTTTGTCAAGCACGGTCCTGCCGTCATATTAAAAGTAGCCCCACGGTCCTGCATTAGCAAGGTCTAAGGGTCATAATGAGAATTGCTGCTGAACAGCCTCAAGAACCCCAACAGCAGCTCCTAACAACTGCCGAATCGAAGCCAAGAAAAGATATGAAAACTTGTCTGAGCACATTGACAAAGCTTTTCCTGATGCTTAAAGTTCGCATATGTTTGTTATCTGAGAGTAAAATGATCGCGTTTCACAGGAGTAGATTGTGGTCAAGGTTGAGGTAATGAAAGCGGAAAGCCCAGAAAAAAAGATTGAAGAGGATTCCCAAGAGGAATTGAAGGAACAACCCGGTGAAAGGGACAAGGAAAGTGATAATGAGGAACGTGAGATCCCTTTAGAGAAAATGACAAAGAGACAATTGCTGAACAGGGTGAAAGAGGTTCAGGAAACTGCAGACAAAAATTTTGATCTTTATGTCCGCTCCCAGGCAGAGATTGATAACTTAAAAAAGAGGTTCCAGAGAGACAAAACGGAGTTGTGCAAGTTTTCAAACGAATCACTGATAAAGAAATTGTTGTCTGTAGGGGATAACCTCGAAAAAGCCATTGCACATTCAGAGAATGACAACTCACTCGAGGCTCTCAGAGAAGGTGTGGAATTGACGTTAAAGGGGTTGATGGATACCCTGGAAAGAGAGGGGTTGGAATCAGTAAAAGCTCTGGGCGAGCCCTTTGACCCCAATTTCCATGAGGCAGTTTCAGAGTTGAAAGATAACTCGGCGAAACCGGGTACGGTCATTCAGGAACTTCAAAAAGGGTACATTCTCAATCACAGGCTCATTCGACCCGCTATGGTTATTGTGAGCAAAAATGATGAATAGATTTTAGAGACTATCAAGAAAAAAGCCGTTGATTTAAGGAGATAAAAAAATGGGAAAACTAATAGGCATTGATTTAGGAACAACCAATTCGTGTGTTGCTGTAATGGAGGGCGGGGACCCTGTTGTAATCGCCAATGCAGAAGGAAGCAGAACAACCCCTTCCATAGTTGCCTTTACCGATGGAGGAGAGAGGCTGGTGGGCCAGACCGCGAAGAGACAGGCCGTTACCAACCCTGAAAACACTGTCTTTGCGGTTAAGAGGCTTATTGGTCGAAAGTACGATTCATCTGAGGTACAAAATGATATCAAGATTCTTCCCTATAAGATTAGCAAGGCATCCAATGGGGATGCAAGTGTTTCTGTCAGAGGGAAGGATTACAGCCCCGCTGAGATATCTGCCATGATACTTCAGAAGATGAGAGAGACAGCAGAGGATTATCTCGGTGAAAAAATAACTGAAGCCGTGATCACTGTGCCCGCCTATTTTAATGACAGCCAGAGGCAGGCCACCAAAGATGCCGGGCGTATTGCAGGGCTGAAAGTAGAAAGGATTATAAATGAGCCGACAGCGGCATCCCTCGCCTTTGGGCTGGACAAAAAGGGAGACCGAAAGATTGCGGTATTTGACCTGGGAGGCGGCACCTTTGATATATCAATTCTTGAAATAGGCGATGGTGTTTTTGAGGTCAAGTCGACCAACGGTGATACACATCTGGGCGGCGAGGATTTTGACCTTCGCATTATCGAATATCTGGCAGATGAATTCAAGAAAGACCAGGGCATTGATCTCCGAAATGACAAGATGGCCCTTCAAAGGTTAAAAGAAGGAGGGGAGAAGGCCAAAGTAGAGCTTTCCGGCTCAATGGAGACGGACGTCAATCTTCCATTTATCACAGCGGACGCCAGTGGCCCCAAGCACCTCAATATCAAATTGACCCGTGCCAAGTTAGAGGCCCTGGTGGATGACCTGGTTGAAAAAGTGGTAGGGCCGTGCAACGCAGCATTGAAAGATTCCGGCCTCAAAACCAGTGATATTGACGAAGTGATCCTGGTTGGTGGCATGACCCGAATGCCCAAGGTGCAGGCAAAGGTCAAAGAAATTTTCGGCAAAGAACCCAGCAAGGGCGTGAATCCTGATGAGGTGGTTGCTGTCGGTGCGGCCATTCAGGGTGGCGTATTAACGGGTGATGTTAAGGACGTACTTCTTCTGGATGTAACACCGCTTTCCCTCGGTATTGAAACCCTTGGTGGTGTTTCAACCAGGCTGATCGAAAAAAATACAACTATCCCTACAAAAAAGAGCCAAATTTTTTCAACTGCAGCCGACAATCAGCCGGCTGTTGAGATCCATGTGCTCCAGGGAGAACGTGAGATGGCTGGGGGTAACAAGACCCTTGGACGGTTTCAGTTAGTGGGTATTCCCGCTGCCCCCCGGGGTATGCCCCAGATTGAGGTGACTTTTGACATTGATGCCAATGGAATCGTGAGCGTCTCTGCCAAAGACATGGGAACCGGCAAAGAGCAATCAATTAAGATCACTGCCTCAAGTGGCCTGAGTGAAGAGGAGATAGATAGTCTTATAAAAGACGCGGAAATGCACGCTGACGAAGACAAGAAGAAGCGGGAACTTATAGATGCCCGTAACATGGCTGACTCCATGATCTATACCACTGAGAAGACTATAAAAGAGGCCGGGGACAAGGTGGATGAAGCTACTAAAGGAAATATCGATCAGGCGATTGAAAACCTGAAAAAGGCCATGGAAGCAGATGATACAGAGGAAATTAAGAGGCTGACTGACGAATTGACCCAGGCATCTCACAAACTGGCAGAGGCCATGTATGCCCAGGCGAGCCAACAGCAGGCGCAGACTGAAGGGACTACAGGGGCTGAATCCGCTGCTGGCGCTGAAAAAGATGAAGATGTAGTGGATGCCGATTTTGAAGAAGTGAAAAAATAATGTTTAGATCTATTCCTTTAACTAAGGCTATCCTGGCTCTAATGCTGGGGATAGCCTTTTTTTTCACCGCCTGCCAACCGAGAATTCCTTTGGAAAAAGAGGTTATGAAGGAGGCCCCGCCCGACCATTTTGCACTTGCCGAGGACTACTGGCAGAGGGGGGAGTTGGATAAGGCGCTTGATGCATATGGGGCTTATCTAAAACAATATCCCAGTGACAAAAATTCGGCCTTAGCCCTGCACCGCATGGCAGAGATATATTCGCAATCCGAGCAATACGAAAAAGCCCTGGACCTTCTGAGGAAAATTTCCCGGCAATTCCCCTATTACACTGATTTAGCCTCTGTACACTATCAAATTGCCAGCCACCTCTTTTCCCTGAGTGAGTACAGGGACTCGGTAGATGAGTGTCTAAAATGGCTTGAGGAATTCCCCTGGCATTCGTTAAAGGGGGACGTGTCTGTGCTCATGGGTAATAATCTTAAGGCACTAGGTGATAACTCCGGGGCTTTTAAATGGTGGCTTAGGGCGGAATCGGAGCTGGTGGATGATCTCGAAAGGCAGGCAGAGCTCAACGAAAAACTGGAGGATATAATAAGGACCATCGAGATAGGAGAACTCGAAGAGTTGGCAGAAATTGCTGCAGAAACTGATTATGCACCAAAGGTTTACCACAGGATGGCAGCCCTTTATTTAGAACAGAACGAACTTGAAAAGTCGCAGAATGCAGCTATGGCCTTGATCCGATCCACCCCGGAGCAATATTGGGTTTCGGCTGGAAGGCAAATTTTGGAGAGTATCCAGGAGGAGCTTTCTGTCAAAAAAGGTGTGTTGGGCTGTCTCCTTCCCCTCAGTGGCCCTTTTGCCATCTACGGACAGGAAGTACTGAACGGAATTGAGCTTGGAATGGGGATGTTCAACGAAACAGGGGATGCTCCTGATCTTGAACTGGTAATTAAGGATACCAAAGGCGATCCGGAACTTGCACTAACCGGTCTGGAAGACCTGGCTAATAATGAAAAAGTGATTGCTGTTATTGGACCCCTTTCCAGCAGGGCAGCCACGGCTTCAGCAAAGAAAGCCCAGACACTGGGAGTCCCGTTGATTACCTTTACACAGAAGGAAGGTATTACTGAAGAGGGAGCCATGGTGTTTCGTAATTTCTTGACGCCATCACGCGAGGTAGACAAGCTTCTCGATGTAGCGATACGTCACATGGGTCTTAAGCGTTTTGCCATCCTTTATCCGGATAATTCCTATGGCCAGTTTTTTTTAAATATCTTCTGGGACAGACTGGAGGAGATGGGCGGAATGGTGACGGCCGTGGAGCCCTACAAGGCAGATGAGACAGATTTTGCCGAACAAATCAAAAAGATGACAGGCCTTTACTACCCAAGGCCCGAATCTTTGACGCAGAAGCTCCTGGCCATGAGGACTCCTGAAGAAGAGGAAAGCATAATATTTCCAGAGGAACCCCAACCTATTATCGATTTTGACATGGTTTTTATACCGGACAATTTTCAGAGAGTGGCTATGATTGCCCCCCAACTGGCATATTATGACGTCCTGGATGTCCTTTTGGCGGGAACAAGCGCCTGGCAGTCTCCCCACTTGATAGAGACGGCTGGAGATTATGTCCAGGGTGCCATTTTTTCATCAGGGTATTTTGAAGGTCTCGGTGATGCGGGGGTGAATTCCTTTGTGGAAGAATATAAGGCAAATTTTGATGCTGAGCCCGGGATCCTGGCTGCCACCGGATATGACACCATCAAATATTTGATGGAGGTAATTGCAGATGAGGACGTTCGGACGAGAAGGACCCTGCAGGAGGCACTCCCTTATTACTATTTCGATGGCGTGACTGGAGGTATATCATTTGATTCCCATGGCGAGGTGGAAAAGGAATCACTTCTTTTGACTATTTCGGGCGATCATTTCAGCGTGTTCCGTTAATCCGTTGATTGGTTGAGTACTTGAGTTAATCTTCATCCGCTTCGGCCTTCGCTGTTTCTCTACCTTCTTTTTTCTTCTGAGCAATTCTTGAAACCAGAATTCCAATTTCATACAGCACGATCAGGGGCCCGGCCATCATACATTGAGTGATGACATCCGGAGGAGTCAGTATTGCGGCCAGGGCAAAGGTCAACAAAATAGCGTACTTGCGTTTTTGACGCAAGAACTGGGGTGTAACGATTCCCATCTTCGACAGGAAGAAGATAATGACAGGGAGTTCAAAGACGGCACCAAACGCAAAGAGTAGTTTCATGGAGAAGGAAAAGTACTGCTTTACAGACGGGAGGGCCTTTACGTATTCATTGGAAAACCCTATGAAGAATTTAAACCCAAAGGGAAAGACGACAAAATAGCCAAAGAGCGCTCCGCCAACGAACAGAATTGTGGAAGATATGACAAAAGGGATCGCCATTTTTTTTTCTTTCCGGTAAAGGCCCGGAGCGATGAACATCCACAATTGGTAAAAGATCAGAGGAGAGGCAGCCATGATACCTGCAATAAAGGCCACCTTGATATAGGCAAAAAACATCTCAGGCAGGTTAGTGAAGATCAGTTGATCGCCCTCCGGCATCACAGCCTTAAGAGGGGCCACCAACAGTTGAAAAAGCCTTTCTGCAAAGATATAGGCAATGACAAAACCGGCTCCCACACCAATAGCACACACAACAAGCCTTTTGCGCAGTTCTTCAAGATGGCTCAGGAAGGGCTGCTTTTCGGCGCTATCCACCATCTTTTGTCTCCTCTGCTTTATCTCTGCCGTTTAACTCCTTTTTGTCCTCCTGAATTTCATTTTCTACCTTTTCGTGGTCTTCAGGTACTTCCTCCATGTCACTATCTTTTGGCTCTTCGGCTTCAGTGGATTTTGGCGGCTCCGGTTCTTCTGGTATGTCCAGACCGCTAATGGAATCGACCAAATCATCTTTTATTTCATTTAGGTCTTCTTCCACATCCAGGCTATCCTTAATCTCCTGTGTGGCTTTTTTGAATTCTGCCATACCTTTACCAAGCGCTTTGGCCAGGTCGGGCAGTTTCTTCGGACCAATAACAATCAAAGCGATGACCAAAATAATTATCAGTTCCGGCATGCCAATGCCAAACATTATATCCTCCCAATGATGTGTTGCATCTTAAAAATTTCCGACCTCTGCTGTTAAATTCACTGCAAGTCGATTGCCAATGCGACCTCATCGCAGTCGGGGAACTTGGGGCATTTCAGGCAATCTGCCCAGATCTTTTGGGGAAATATCGATCTGTCTACCTCCTTGAACCCAAGTCTCATAAAAAAGTCGGGGACATAAGTAAGCGCAAACACCTTCCTTATTCCTAAAGATCGGGCCTCCTGCAGACAGGCCCTGACAAGCTTTGAGCCGAAACCTCTATCCTGCTGGTCTTCAGAAACAGCTAAGGACTTGATCTCAGCCAGGTCCTCCCAGTATACACGCAGGCCACACACCCCGTGTATTGAATGCGCCTGCTCCTTGTTCTCCAGGACAAAATAGTCCCTTAAATGATCATAAAGTTCGCTCAAAGACCTTGGTAACAAAAGATCCTGCTCTGCGTAATAATTCAGGATACTGTGGATGGCGGCAATATCGCCTGCAGCCGCTTTTTTGATATGCATTGAAACCTTTATTGTTCTAATTTGATTACAAAACCTTTGATTTTATCCTGTTTGGCCAACAGCATTTCATAATCGCCGGCCTCTTTTTTGTCACTGAATCTCCCACACCTCACCCGGTAGTATGTTTTGCCTTTTACATTGACCTTTTTTACGTAAGCCGGATGCCCCCGTTTTTTTAACCGGTCAGCCATCTTGACTGCCTTATTTTCACTGTCAAGGGAAGCTACCTGCACAGTGTACGCCCCGCCAGTTTCTGTGGACTTGATCTCTCTAACGAGGCTTGCCAGTTCCTTTCTCTTCTTAGTGTCCAGTTGAACATTATCGGTAAAGCCCTTTGTAACAAAACCTTTGATTTTTTCTTTCTGATACAACAGGCTCTTAAAATCACCGGCCTCTTTTTTGTCCTTGAACCTTCCACACTTTACCCGGTAGTATGTTTTACCTTTAACATTGACCTTATGCACGTACGCAGGATAACCTCCACTCTTTAGCTGGTCGGCCATCTTGACTGCCTTACTTTCACTGTCAAGGGAAGCTACCTGCACGGTGTAGGCCCCGCCAGTATCCATAGACTTGATCTCTCCAGCGGGCTTTGTCTGCCCTCCTCCCTTATTGAAGTTTGATTGATCTTTTTTCGGAGCTTCAACTTTTCTGGCAGAACTTTTATCTGTTTCAAACCGCTTGGCCAGCTCTGTCTGCCTCCCTGCCTTTTTGGCGCCTGACTTATTGTTTTTGGCCAATTCACCTTTTTTAACAGACAATTGATCATAGAACTCAAATTCCGGGTTCTTATCCAGCCCTTTGATGGAATCCAAATCGGACGTTTTTCTATTGCTAACAACACCCTGCAACCTGCCGATTGGGATCCGTAGTTTTGACAGGGTCTCGACTCCCTGAGGGAAAAAACCCCGGCCCACAAGAATTCCAAGCACAAAAATCCACGCCAAGAGGAATAAGGTCCCCAGGCACCAGAAAAAAAGAGATGTGCGAGAAAGGTCCACCCGATATCTTTTGCCCTTCTTTTTGGCTTTGGATTTTTTGGGGGGCATGGTCTCAGAACCCTTTTCACATTTTCTCTGGCGCGCTTATGCCCAGGAGTTCAAGCCCGTTGCCTATTACAATCCTTACCGCCCCTGCCAGAAACAACCTTGCCTGGCTCAACGCACTATCATGAGTAAGTACCCGATAATCAGGGGTTTTCGTACCCAGGTTAAAGTATCTGTGGAACAAAGCGGCCAGGTCAGTGAGGTAATAGGTCAGACGATGGGGCTCCAGGCTACTGCAGATATCAATCAAAAGGGATGGAAATGAGGCCATGCGCTTGATTAATGCCATCTCCTCGTCTAACACAAGTCGTTCCAGGAGCCCATCCGGTGCATCAGGCAGCGATATTCCTTCCGAGGCTGCCTTCCTGAAAATGCTGCATATTCTGGCATGCGCATATTGGACATAATAGACCGGATTTTCACTGTCCTGTTTTTTTACAAGATCTATGTCAAAATCCAGAGCTGAGTCATTACTCTTGGTGAGGAAGATGAAGCGTACCGGGTCCACACCAACCTCATCCACCAGTTCCTGAAGTGTGACATATGAACCTGCCCTTTTTGACATTTTTATCTCTTGTCCGGCCCGCCAGAGCTTTACAAGCTGAATTAGTACAACTGATAACCAGCCTTCCGGAAAGCCGTATGCCGAAAGCGCAGCCTGCATGCGGGGGACATAACCGTGATGGTCTGCTCCCCAAATGTTGATCACATGTTCAAAACCACGACTCCTTTTATCCAGATGGTAGGCCATATCCGTAGCAAAATAGGTAAATTGCCCGTCTTGTTTCTGAAGGACCCGGTCCTTGTCATCCCCGAACTTAGTCGTAGCAATCCACAGTGCCCCATCTTTCTCATAGAGTTGTTCTCTGTCTTTGACTATCTTAAGGGCATCCTTGAGTTGACCTGAGGAGTAAAGATCGCTTTCACGGTACCAGACGTCAAAGGCGACCCTGAACCGGAGCAGGTCCTGCTTGATCTCATCAAGCATTACTTGTTTGCCCGTTTGGGTACACACATGGATGGCCTCCTCTTCGGGCATGGCCTCCAGATCGATTTCTTTGGATATTGTCTTTGCCAGGTCAAGAATATAGTCTCCATGATATCCTTTTTGCGGGAATGGATGTTCAGGATCAGACATCTGTTTAAATCGGCTGAAAATGGATTCGCCTAAGAGCCTTATCTGTTGTCCCGCATCATTGATATAGAACTCGCGGGCCACATCATAACCGCAAAAGGAAAAAATTCTGGAGAGGGTATCCCCTAATGCTGCACCTCGCCCATGCCCAAGATGAATGGGACCGGTTGGGTTTGCACTTACAAATTCAATCATCATTTTTTGATGGTTTCCCGTGTCATTCCGGCCGTAATTTTCTTTGAGTCTGACAATCTCGGACAAAGCGCGATACCATTCCTGTGCCTTGATTCTAAAGTTGATAAAGCCAGGACCCGCTATCTCCGCATTTTCAATGAGATTTCCGTTGTCTTTGAGATGGTCAACTATGACGGACGCGATCTCCCGGGGGCTTCGTTTCTGGCTTGATGCGAGGGTCATGGGCAGATTGGTGGCAAAATCACCATGGTCCGGATTGTTTGGGACTTCTATTACATAATTCGGAAGCGGGGTTTTTGAGAGTATTCCCTGTTGGAAACAGTCGTCAATTGTATTTTCTAAGAGCGCTTTTAGTTTGCTTTTCATCCGAGTTCTTCCTTCTCAGCATCATGTCAGGCAGTATGTCAATTTCTGTAAAATTAACCAGAAGCTAACTGATCCTTTATAATAGATCAAGCGCTATGTTAATCAGCAATTCTAATTATGACTTCCACCTGGCAGGACCGTGGGGTCTCTTTTTATCTGTTCAACCGCCTCGGCCTCCACCCAGCCCCTTTTCTTATCTGGCAGACGAATCAGAAACCACCCATCCTCAGACCTTTCGTGATGCACGATAGTCCCTTCGTGGAGCTTAAAAAGAACTGTATCCTGAATATCAGGGCCAGACAGGATATTAACCTCTTTTTCCAAAATAACGGCACGGCCATCGGTCCACACCTGGTACCATTTTAATCCAAAGGAGGTCCCACCGATGAGCCATAGAACAAGGAATACGAGGGACAGATAGTAGTTCCACTCGGAGCGATGGAATAGCCTTATGAGGAGAATGCCCCAGAAAAGGACGTTTAATATGCCAAAGCCCCAAAAAACCTCCTGCAGGCTCAAAGAGTCCAACCAGAAAAAGGCCATTTGGATGAAGCCCTGGGGTTCGGCAATGGCATCCTGGATCTGATCCCTGGCATGGCGGAGATTAAAATTCAGGTCCGCATCTCGCGGTATGAGAATACGGGCCCGTTCATAGTTAAGGATGGCTTGTCCAAGTTGATTCAGTCGAAAATAGCCATTTCCAAGGTTGTAATAGATGTGCCCGTTTTCATGTCCTGTTTGGGCTAACTGTTCATATCCGTCAATGGCATCCTGATAATGACCTTCCTTAAATGCCTGATTGGCCCTAAAAAACAGATCTTCCCATCCATTGGTCCGGGCCTCAGCATCAAGCCCTGGCAAAAAAACCATGGTAAAGATGGTTATTGTCAAGTATATATATCGCAATATTTCACCTAAAAACCTTTAGACGGGATTACCCCGCGTTTCGCGGGGCAGGCATGGATAAACACGATGTTTGTGTCCTGTACATCATTTTATGAATCCTGTGTTACAACAGTATTAATCTTTTCCCCTGACAGTTGAGCTATATTTGGACAAATCCAAACGTCATAAATCTACACAGGCCAAAAATCCCGCCGTGGCGAGGTTCACATTTGAGCACGCCATATGCTGCTGTACTCAGCCACATATGGCATATAGACCACATTTTTACTCTGCACAAGTCTGCAACGTCATGGGATTTATTTTAAGTTCTCAATTGAACAGTCAGCAGTAAATCAAAAACAGGATAAGTTTTTTGATTTACAAGATTAAATTAATCCAGTTTATCCTGTCAATCCTGTCAAAAAATAGACTGCTGAATTTTTGTGATATGTCTTCTTAGCGGATCTCCTTCTCAATCTGCTTAATGAGTTTGGGGATATCTCCTCCCATGTCACAGGTCTCCTGTCCTTTTCCTGTATAAATGGCATCTTCAAGTTCTTGAAGAGCGGTCCTCAATCTCTCTGCAGTTGTAGCACTTACTCCCCTTGATACTACAATATCTGCCGCCTCATCCGGCGTCAGAGAACCGAGGGACAGATCAAATCGCTCATTCAGGTACCGCCGGATAGACGAAGTCAGATCGTTTGAGCTGAGTTCTCCTTTACGGCACTGTTGGGTCAAGGCTTTTGCGGCCTTTCTTGCCCTCGCTGCTGCCACTGATACGGTGGTTTTCCTGTGGAATTTCTGAATCAAGAAGGTAGCTGTGTAGGCAAAAAGAGGAATAATTAGAATTAGCCAGAAAACTAACCCCCCAATGCCGGACCGGGTTCCGGAATGTAAGTCTTTGATGGATGTATGCACCGGGAGAATATCGTGACCCAATTCCTTTACTTCCTGCTTGCCAGGTCCTCCGGTCTTATGTCCCTTTAAAACATCCTGGGAGACGCTAACCTGGGCCTTCTCGACCGGCAGGACAGAAAGGGAAAGGACCGGACTCTTAATAACGCGGTATTGTTTGCCTGTAGTATCAAAAAAACTGATCGAGAGGGAGGGGATCTGGTACTCACCTTCTTTTTCGGGCACTAAGGCCCATTTCATAGTCTTTGAGCCGGCCAGTCCCTTGGAATCAGTTTCTTCCATCAGAACCGGTTGGTCGGCATAGACCTTGATTTTCTCCAGCTCAGGCAGCTTCAGATCAGGTATACGCTTAACATTTCCTCGACCGCTCAGCAGTACCGTCATGGTCGCAGATTCCCCTGCCCTTATCTTGGACGGCTCCAAATGGGATTTTATTTTATAGTTACCCACGAGCCCACTAAAATCGGTTGGCCGTCCTTTTTGGGGAAGAGGGAGCACATTCAATTCCAGAGGCTCGCTTGCGATGGTTACAGGCTTACCGGAAGAAAAAGAAAAAAAAGGGTCATCAAAAAGGCTCCGGGAGGATTTGCGCCTCGACTGGAAGACCGTCATGCTCATTCTTGAAGGTCTGATTCCATAAATACCTTCTCTCGAAGAAATCAAAGCATATCTCACCTCCAGGACCTGGTAAGATTGGCCCTTATATACACTCTGATATTCGACTGGTTTCCCGAGTTGTTTGAAGGTCAAATGTTCCGCTTCCGGGAGGCCCAGGGAGATATCGCCGACCCTGGTCTGACGGAAGAGTTTCAGTGTGTATATGGCCTGCTCTTCAACAAAAACCTGTTTGGGCGAAAGCGCGGCGCTCAAAAAAAGAGGCCCCCTGTCAACGTCCGGGGATTGGATCGACTTAACGATTGTCAAGGTCTCAGTATTGCTCTTAATAGTCTTGCCTTTGACCTTCACCTCTGCCGGTCCTATTGTAAAAGTCCCGGTTTTTTTCGGCTGAAGGGCATAGGTGTAATCAACCCCTGCATTGACCTTGCCGTTAATGATCTCAAGGCGGCTTGAAGTTCCGCCTTTCCTGACATTAAAGGCTTCCAGACCCTTTAGGGTGGGTTGCGTGTCGCTTTTCCGGGTCCCGGACACGCTCACGACCATAGTTATGGAATCGAGCAGAGTGGCTTCCGGTCGGTCCAGCTTGAGCGTCACAGACACATCTCCACTGGCCAGACAGGGGACAGGAAAGAACATAGAAAGCAATATGATCAGTAAAATTGATTTTTTCATTTCTATCTACCAATCTTTGCCAGACTTAACGCCCCGTTTTTTATCTTCAGGGATCTGAAACCGCAAGAACCTGGAACGGTCCTCCTTGAGATTGTCCAGCAAGGCCTCGGCCTTTTTCCTGTCAAGTATGGCCCCGGGTTGATCAGGGGTTTGATCTTCATCCTGCTCGGCCATGGCTTGAAGTGGCCTTAGCTCCCCTGACAAATCCCTGGATGTATCCTGTTCTGCCTTTTGGCCCTCATCCGGCCTTTCATGGCTTTTCTCTTTATCATCCTCTTGTTTTCCGGATTGCTTTTGATCTTTGCTGTTCTTTTGATCCTGCTCTTGAGCTTGCTTCTGCTCAGAGTCTTCCCCTTTGTCCCCGGAACTGGAAGTATCCCCTGTGTCTTTTGATTGGCCAGTCTCTTTTTGGCCCTCCTTTTTTTGTTTCTCAGACTTCTTTTTCTTGAGTTTTTCCAGTTCCCGCAAGGCAAGCTCTAAGTTGTACTTCGCATCCTCACTCTCAGGATTTGACAAAAGGGCTTCTTTGTATTGTTCCACGGCAGATTCAAAATTGCCCTCTTTGAATGCGGCGTTACCGAGATTGTAGTCGGCCTTAAACTGAATTTCTTCATTGTCGGATCTTCTTAATACGCTGGAAAAGGCAGCCATGGCCCCCTTAAAATCAGAATTCTGGTAAGCGGCGCATCCGCGGTTGTACCGATAGCGGATATCCTTCGGGTTATCCATATCCGAACGGGAATATGCCTTTTCAGCTTCCTCAAACCGACCCTGCCCATAAAGTTCGTCGGGGTTCTCTGCAGCCAGAGCAAGGCAGGAATAGAAGAAGCCGAAAAACAGAATACCTGTGAATATCTGTAGAGTTCTCATATCACTTTGTTTTCTCAGCGATCTCTGCGGCACAGTGTGAGATAAAATAGACTCCTG
>JAIWDV010000017.1:0-12962 GCA_048632525.1 Bacteroidales bacterium
GGTAACGCGGCAGGAGATGGTGCCCGAATGGCCCTTCTCAACATTGACAAACGTAAAGAGGCAAATCTCGTGGCCAGAGAGGTGGAGTATTTGGAATTGACCACAAGCCCGGACTTCCAGAATGAATTTGTTTATGCCATGCATTTCCCCCATATGAATGACACCTTGAGTTACGTCTAATCTGCCAGGAGGCAAAGATGGAAAAGAGAAAATTATGAGTTTGACTTATGTAGTTTATTCTACTATTTTAAAGGATTACAATTTGTCTGGAGGCACATTTCATGGATTACAAGCAAACTCTCAACCTTCCCAAAACTGCATTTCCTATGAAGGCCAATCTGGTCAAAAAGGAACCGGAAATCCTTGAGAACTGGGAAAAGCTGAATCTATATCAACTCATCCGTCAATCCTCAAAGGGCCGTAAACGCTATATGTTTCATGACGGTCCTCCGTATGCCAATGGGCATATCCACATGGGAACAGCCTTTAACAAAATATTAAAAGACATCATAATTAAATCAAAACAAATGGCAGGCTTTGACACACCCTATGTGCCGGGATGGGATTGCCACGGTCTTCCCATTGAGCATATGGTGGACACTGAACTGGGCCACAGGAAGCTGGAAATGTCCCAGGTGGAAATACGGCGATATTGCCGTGAGTACGCCAAAAAATACATCGATATACAGCGCAACGAATTTAAGCGCCTCGGTGTCTTTGGAGAGTGGGAAGACCCTTATCTCACAATGAATTTTCCTTACGAGGCAACGATCGTCAGGGAGTTTGGTAAATTTGCCTTGAGTGGTAGTCTTGTGAGGAGCAAAAAACCCATCTATTGGTGCATTTCGTGCAAGACAGCGCTTGCAGAGGCAGAGGTTGAATACGAAGAACATACATCACCTTCTATCTTTGTAAAGTTCCCCATGATCTCTGATCTGAGCAAATCGTATCCGGTATTGGCCGGAAAAGAGGTTTCCATCGTGATCTGGACCACGACTCCATGGACCCTGCCTGCCAATTTGGCCATTGCCCTGCATCCTGACTTTGAATATGTGGCAGTAGAGACCGGAAATAACCAGGTTATGATTCTGGCCAAGGGGCTTTTGGATGTGTGCATGGATACCTTTGGTATCGAATCATACGAGATCATCCAGGAGTTTAAGGCTGCCGACCTTGAAAATCTTGAGGCAAGACATCCCTTGTATGACAGGCCATCAGTGATAGTTATAGCGCCATATGTGACGCTTGAGGCCGGCACGGGCTGCGTCCATACGGCCCCCGGCCATGGGCGAGAGGACTATGAAACCGGTCTGGAATATGGCCTGGATGTCTATTCGCCCGTGGACGACTCCGGTCGATTTACACCGGATGTGAAATATTTCGCTGGTATTGAAGTATTTGAAGCGAATCGGCCTATCAACGATAAGCTCAAGGAGTTGGGTGCGCTTCTCAAGGAAGAGAATATAACTCACGAATACCCGCACTGCTGGCGTTGTAAGAAACCCGTTATCTTCCGCTCCACTGAGCAGTGGTTTATCTCCATGGAAAAAAACGGCCTCAGGCAAAAGGCTCTTGATGCCATTAACAAAGTCACCTGGATCCCCTCATGGGGCCAGGAGCGCATCTCTAACATGATTGCCAACCGTCCTGACTGGTGCATTTCCCGCCAGAGATCATGGGGTGTCCCTATCACTATGTTCTTTTGCAAGGAATGTAATCACATAGTCATCTCGCAGGAAATTATTGATCATGTGGCCAGTATGTTTGAAAAATCCGGCGCAGATGTCTGGTTTAGTGAATCAGAAGAAAATCTACTACCTTCGGGCACTCGTTGTCCTGAATGCGGAGCGGATAGATTCAGAAAAGAGACGGATATCCTTGATGTATGGTTTGATTCCGGTGTGAGTTACGCGGCTGTAATGGAGAAAAGAGATTACCTTGACAGCCCTTCAGATCTTTACCTTGAGGGTAGTGACCAACACCGGGGATGGTTTCACAGTTCCCTTCTATGTTCCTCAGGTACACGCGGTGAAGCACCGTACAAAGGCGTCTTGACGCACGGCTTTGTTGTTGACGGGTCGGGCAGGGCAATGCACAAATCAGCGGGGAATGTTATCCCCCCGGAAGAAATCATTAAAGAACATGGCGCGGAAATCCTCAGGCTGTGGGTGGCGGGAGAAGACTACCGGGACAATATCCGGCTCTCCAAAGAGATCTTAAAGCGCCTGACAGAGGCCTATCGTCGCATTCGGAACACGTGCCGCTACCTCTTGGGCAATTTGAATGACTTTGATCCTGAAACTGATTCGATTAAATATCAGCAGATGGAGGAGCTTGACCGCTGGGTGCTTAACCGGCTTCAGGAATTGAATGAACGAGTCCTCAAGGCATACGAGGATTTCGAATTTCACCTTGTTTATCACAGCCTTCACAACTTCTGTGTCTTAGATCTCTCGGCCTTTTATCTTGATATTATAAAAGATCGCCTTTACACATCACCCGGTCAATCGCTCGCGAGGAGGTCAGCACAGACCGCCATGAATGAAATCCTGGAGTCACTGGTAAGGCTGATGGCCCCTGTTCTTTCCTTTACCTCTGATGAAATCTGGCAGCACATGAAAGGAAAGGAACGCTCCCCCAGTATACATACTGAGCTCTTTGTCCCTGTTAACACCACATATAAGGACCCGGAACTTGCAGGCCGCTGGGAAGACATAATAGCGCTTCGGAAAGAGGTCACAAAGGCACTGGAACTTGCGAGAAAGGACAAGAAAATAGGGCACCCCCTGGATGCATCCGTAACGGTCGGTCTGTCGCCTGATCTCATGGAAAAAATAGCGCCCTATCGGGAGCAGCTCAGATCAATGTTTATTGTTTCCTCGGTGGATATAAAGGACATGGATGAGCTTGATGATAGCCTTGAAAGCGAAACATTACCGGGTCTCAGAGTAAAGGTATCGCCTTCAACTGATCCTAAGTGCGAGCGCTGCTGGGTTCATGATCCCACTGTGGGAAATGACACCAGCCGTCCCACCATCTGCAAAAGATGTATTCAGGCCTTGGCCGAAATGGGGTAAGGGATTGAAGAAACGTTATCATCTGATGGCCTGGCCAGCGGTGGCCGTGATTGTCCTGGATCAGTTGTCAAAATGGGCCGTTTTGCGCAGTTTGAGGGTACATGAATGCGTGCCAGTGCTCACGGGCTTTTTTGATCTGGTCCATGTGCGAAACAGGGGCATGGCTTTCGGCCTTATGAACCGGCCGGGCATTGATTTTACCTTCTATTTTCTTGTAGCCGCCAGCCTGGGGGCGGTTGTGTTATTACTGGTCTGGTTTTTAAAGCTTAAAGATGGCGACAGCCGACTAACTTTAGGGCTTTCTTTAATTCTGGGCGGGGCCGTGGGCAACCTTATTGACCGGCTCAGATTTCGCGAAGTGATCGATTTTCTTGACTTCTACCTGGGTCAGTATCACTGGCCTGTATTTAATCTGGCTGATTCAGCCATTACAGTTGGCACATTCCTGGTGGCCTTAAGTCTTATTTTTAAGCGCAAAGAAGTGCCTAAAATGAGCTAAATCAACCATCCCTTTATCTCCTGCGCTGAAAAATCCTTCTTGTCATAAAAAAACAAAAACAGTTCTCGAAATTTCCTTATAAGGCTTCCATCTTCTATTGCCTCCACAAGAGATAATTTCTCCTTTGGGTCATAAAACCCCTTTAGTTTTAAAAACAACTCCCGGGCAAAAACAACCTGATCCTCGTTAAGGCGTTCCCTCTGGGAAATTACTTGAAGCAGAGAAAAAAGGGGTTTGAGATATGGCGGCATTGTCTTGTAGTTGTAATAGAAGGCGTCCCTTTCAGACCGGTATTTCCGTGGCGCAAATTTTTCGATGATATCAATCATCTCATCGATTTCATCTTTTCTATGGTGTCTTCTTTCCTTTTTTCTATTGGAAAAAATGTCCCATTTCACAGGGCTTCTACTCCTTCAATTAGTGATTTTGTAACTTCTCAAAAAACCGAAGATTCTGATTCAGCTTCTCCAGTTTGAGGGTCATGGTTTCCACCTTCTCTCTTACTTCCTCAACGATTTCAGCCGGGGCCTTTTCTAAGAAACCTTTATTAGAAAGCTTCCTGTTTGAAACCTTAATTTCTTTTTCAATCTTTTCTATCTGTTTTCCCAGTCTTTTCCTTTCTTCCTGAAAGTCCAGGATGCCTTTGAGTAGCACGTGAATCTGGTTTTGGCCAAAAACAGCAGTTGCAGATGCCTCCGGTTTTGGAATCCCGGAAGCAATGGTAGCATCTTCCACCTTGGCAAGGGTCTTGATATGCACCAAGTTGCTGCTTAAGAAATCCGCTTCTTCTTTTTCAGCCACGTCAATAAGAATATTGACTTTCTTGGAAGGAGATATATTCATCTCACCGCGGATATTGCGAATTCCGGTGATAACGCCCATCAGCAAGTTCATCTCTTTCAGGGCATTTTCGTCCTTGATATAATCAGAGGCCTCAGGGAACCTGGCAATCATAATACTCCCTTCTGTCCCGGGTAGCTTTTCCCAGATTTCTTCTGTCACAAAAGGCATAAATGGGTGCAAAAGTTTTACTGCTCCCATGAGCACCTCTTGAGCGACGGCCCTCGTGGATTCTTTTGTGCCCTTGTCTTTTCCATAAAGCCCCTGTTTGGCCATCTCAAGATACCAATCACAGAATTCGTGCCAGATGAAATGATAGCAGAGGTTTGCGGCGTCATTAAAATGAAAGTCTTCGATAGCCTGCGTGATCTCTTCTGCGACCTGGCCGAGCCTTGTCAAAATCCAGCGGTCAGGGAGCGAATGGACTCTATCTTTCTCCTCCACGTTTCCTTCAGTATCCAGATTCATCAAGACGAGCCGTGTAGCATTCCATATCTTATTTACAAAATGCCGGTACCCGAGGATCCTTTCTTCAGAGAGCTTGATATCCCTCCCCTGTGCAGCGAGGGCTGCCAGGGTAAAACGAAAGGCATCTGTTCCGAACTCATCCATTACCTCGAGAGGATCAATAACGTTGCCCTTGGATTTGCTCATCTTTTTGCCTTCTGCATCTCTCACAAGGGCATGTATATACACCTCTTTAAATGGGATATCTCCCATGAAATGGAGCCCCATCATCATCATCCTGGCTACCCAAAAAAAGAGGATATCAAAGCCAGTGACAAGGACCGAGGTCGGATAAAAAGTATTGAGTTCATCGGTCTGGTCAGGCCAACCGAGTGTAGAAAAAGGCCATAGTGCCGAACTGAACCATGTATCAAGGACATCTGTTTCCTGCACGAGGTTTTTGCCCTTACATGCCTGGCAGTTTAGCGGCATCTCCCTGGCCACATGCACCTCCCCACATTCTTCACAATACCAGGCCGGGATACGGTGGCCCCACCAGATCTGTCTGGACACGCACCAGTCCTTGATATTATCCATCCACTCAAAATAGACCGTTTCCCAGTTGGCGGGGTATATCCTTGTTTTTCCATCTCTGACCGCCCTGCTGGCATTTTCAGCAAGTGGCCCCACCTTCACAAACCACTGTTTTGAAAGAAGTGGTTCGATCATAGTCTTGCACCGGTAACAGTGCCCAATTGCATTTCGGTAAGGCTCTACCTTTTCCAGCAACCCCTCATGCTTGAGGTCTTCAAGGATCTTTTCGCGGCATTTAAACCTGTCCATGCCCTGGTAGGGCCCTGCAAGGTCGTTCATCATTCCGTTTTCATCAATGACCTTTATTCTTTCCAGTTGGTGGATATTACCGATCTCAAAGTCATTGGGGTCATGGGCAGGCGTGATTTTTAAGGCACCTGTGCCGAATTCCTTATCCACATACTTGTCAAAAATGACGGGAATCGGCTTATTCAGTATTGGCAACAGCACACGTAATCCGGATAAATTCTTGTAACGCTCATCTTCCGGGTTCACTGCCACGGCAGTATCACCCAACAGGGTTTCAGGACGCGTCGTGGCAACCACCAAATGGCCCTTTTGTTTTTCAAAGGTATAGCGAATATAATATAGAAAGCTGTCAGTTTCCCTGTGCTCTACTTCAATGTCGGCCAAAGCCGTATGGCATCGAGGGCACCAGTTAATAATGTAATCTCCCCTGTAAACAAGCCCTTCCTCATAAAGATGAACAAAAACCTCCCTGACCGCCCTGGACAGCCCCTCATCCATGGTAAAACGTTCCCTGCTCCAATCGCACGAACACCCCAGCCTTTTCAACTGGTTTATTATCAACCCGCCATACTTCCTCCGCCACTCCCAGACCAGTTCAATAAAATTTTCCCGTCCCACAGTGTGGCGATCAGTCCCCTTGGAGGCAAGGTCTTTTTCTAATACATTCTGGGTGGCAATCCCTGCATGGTCAGTCCCCGGCTGCCACAGGACATTGTAGCCTTTCATTTTCTTGAACCGGCAAAGGATATCCTGGAGAGTGTTATTTAGGGCATGACCCATGTGTAAAGTCCCGGTCACGTTGGGCGGTGGAATAACGATACAGAATGGCTCTCTATCAGAGAGAGAATCCGCCCTGAATAGTCTATTATCTTCCCAGTATTTATACCATTTCCGTTCAACATCTTTAGGTTCATAACCTTTGGCTATGCTCTCTATTCCCATCTATATCCACTCCTTAAAACAAATTTAATCACAAGGTTCATATATCAAGATAAAACAAATCCATCAAGCTAATCCATGCCTGTCGTAGTGCAACGAAGATCCCGCTGTCGGGGCCCCGCGGAACGCGGGGTTATCCTGTCAAACATTTTTTAAATGGCGAACTACTAACAGCGACTAAAACTAAAAAGGGGGTTGCATTGTTGACAACCCCCTAATTCAATTCTGCTTCTCCGAAATTTCTAACAGTGCTATCGGGCCCACTTGCTAAGATTCAAGGCTCTCCTTTAGGGTATCAATGGCTTCTGCGATTAACTTCTCGGCAACGGTCGTAAATGTCTCTCTTGCGACCTTCTCTACGACATCCTGCACCACGCTTGTTATGATAGTCTCTATCCTCTCCTCAGAAATCTCAACCCGTCCTTCTGGGGCAGAAACAATAGCTGCCGCTGCCGCTCCGCTCCCAAGCTGTTCCTCCTGCATTTCCGGCACCTCGCTCAAATCCTCCTCTAAAAAGTCAGGTGCAATAACCGCCTCTGCTTCCTCAGGCTCTAACTCAAAGGCTTCAGATGCGGCCAGGCTTTCAATGTCCAAATCAGTCTCAACTATCGTATCAGCATCGGGTACGCTATCAAGGTCACTCTCCATAAGTTCAAGGTCTGATTCGCCCTTTCCAGATTCCTCCAGGCTTTCAAGTGCAGCACCGAGCTGCATTTCTACAACCTGAGAAGAGTCTCCATCCGGTGGTTGACCTGATTCAGCCGAAGTCAATTCCGTGCCCTCATCAGTACTTACATTTTCCTCAACGGCGTCTTCGCCATCCAGCAATTTTGCGATCTCTGCAGATTCAGAATCCTCGGCCAGTTCTGCTGATTCGACAGCGCCCAGCTCGAATGTCCCCAATTCTTTGACCTCTTCATCGAGATCCACCTCAAAGTCCTCCGATATTTCCTCTTCCAGGGCTTGAGCTAACTCATCTGAACCCAAATCCGATTGAGATTCAGCACCTAACGCTTTCAAAAACGATTCGTCTCCCTCCGGCAATCTTATGGTCTCTTCAGGTTCAAAACTTTGGGCTTTTTCTTCTGCTTCGACAATATCAAATTCAGATGTTTCTAACTTTTCGAACTCGGCATCCAGATCCGCCTCAAAATCGTCCAACATTTCCTCTTCTTTTGCTTGAGCTAACTCACTTGCCTCCGAATCCGACATGACCTCAGTAACTTCGCTCTCGTTGGCAATTTCCTCTTCATCCAGTACTCTCGTGATATCTTCAGACCCAGGATCTTCAACCAGTTCACCCTTTTCAACAATATCATCAAGTTCTATGATTTCCTCATCCTCTGTGGAACCGCCACTTGCAGCTTCAACATCCTCCTTTGACAAATCGTCAAACTCAAAATCAAGGAGATCTTCCTCGCCTTTTTTCCCGTTTTCAAATATATCTTTATTCTTTTTCATGGCGTAACTCCATAGGGCTATTAATGAATGATTTCTGTAAAATAATATCTATTTAATTTACCACAATCATTTTTTTCTGTCAATATTTTTCACATTGTTATTAAAGAAAATAATATAACATAATTTTTATCTAATTTTAACAAATTTATCTTCTTTTTCCCAAGTAAAACCCGCGCCCATCGAAAATCCCGCTATTCGGGGGAGGACGTGGATTTCTATTTTGAATTGAACAGCAATCTATCGGTCCTATTACCTTAACCACATGAAACCTTGTCAGGCTTCTTGACCTCATGCAAAAAAACTGGTAAAAAAACAAATAGGGCGATTAGCTCAGTTGGATAGAGCGTTGGTCTCCGGAACCAAAGGCCGCGCGTTCGAGTCGCGCATCGCCCACCATTGTAATATCAAGGGGTTAGCCCATACTCTAACCCTTTTTTATTTTAATTAAGGAAGGATCGTAATCTTCTACCTTTTCGTATCCGAGCAAATTCAAAAGTGTAGCGGCAACGTTAGCAAGGCCCGGTCTTTCAAGATGTGCCATTTCATATTCGCCATTGTAGCCAGGATCAAAAATGGCAAAAGGGACAGGATTTAATGAGTGAGCAGTCTTGACCTGCCTCTCTCCATTTTTATCAACAGTGAACATCTCATCTGAATTACCATGATCTGCGGTCACAACAGCAATACCTTCAAGCTCATCCACTACCTGGAGCAATTCACCAACACATTGATCTACTGTTTCCACTGCAATAATCGCGGCGTCCATGATGCCAGTGTGGCCAACCATATCACCATTTGCGAAATTAAGACGCCCAAAGGAGTATTTGTCACTTTTTAATATTTCAATGGTCTTGTCCTTTATTTCAAAAGCCTTCATTTGGGGGGCCTTGTCAAACTCAATCCTGTCAGAAGGAATCTCAACATACAGCTCAAGGGCTTCATCAATATATCCGGAGCTATTGCCATTCCAAAAATAAGTCACATGGCCAAACTTTTGTGTTTCGGAGATTGCAAAGCTCTTTATTTTTTCAGCGCAGAGATATTCACTAATGGTCCGATCAATGGCCGGGGGCTGGACAAGGAATTGCGGTGGCATATGGGTATCCCCGTCGTACTCCATAATACCCGCATAGCTGATGTCAGGTAGGGATTCGCGGTCAAATTCCTTGAAATCCCTTTCTGTAAACGCCCGCGAGATCTCAATGGCCCGGTCTCCCCTGAAGTTGAAATATACGACCGAATCGCCATCCACAATAGGACCAACAGGAGATCCTTTAGAATCCACAATAACGAAGGCATCCATATACTGGTCAGTAATCCCAGGGTCCTCACTATAAAAGGTCCTAACGGCTTCCTCTGCTGAGCTAAATGGCCGGGCCTTCCCAAGTACGTGGGCCTCCCACCCGCGTTTTACGATACTCCAATCTGCATTGTAACGATCCATGGTCACCTTCATGCGGCCGCCACCCGAAGCAATACGATAGTCCAGCCCTTTTTCCTCTGATATGCGCTTTAGCCTGTCCTCGGTGGGTACCACATAATCCAGCGCTGATTTTTCGCCCACGTCCCGTCCGTCAAGCAAGGCATGAACGCGCACTCTCTTAATTCCCATCTGAGCACATTTGTCTATCATCTTATAGAGGTGTGTAATATGGGAGTGAACATTTCCGTCAGAAAGAAGACCTATAAAGTGCAAAGTTCCGCCATCCGTCCCTCGCCGGGAAATACTGGCCCAGGCAGGTGATTCAAAAATACGGCCTGATTCAATGGCACGATTAACCAAACGGGCCCCCTGGTCAAATACCCTGCCTGCCCCGAGGGCATTATGTCCTACTTCGCTGTTCCCCATATCCTTATCACTGGGCAATCCCACAGCCATGCCGTGTGCCTGAAGCTGACAATAAAGCTGGGACGAAAAAAGGCGGTCAAGGGTGGGTGTCCTTGCCAGATATACTGCATTGGTTTCGTCCATTTTTCCCAAACCAACGCCATCCATGATGATGAGGAGCAATGGGCCTTTTCTACCTGAGAATGATTTTAATCTCTTGAGGTTGAGCGGCATCTGAACTGTTTCTTACCTCCTTAGAAATGACGTTTCATGAAATCAATTGTAAAAGCTGACTATAATAAGATAGCATGGAAAATTGCTACGTAAAAGACAAAAACGTTGAAAACTACTCCATGTGTAACATATAAATAGTGCGAATACAAAAAGGAAAAGAAAAGGAGTATCATCATGCCTCAGAATATCGTCATTATTGGCGCCGTTGCTCTTGGACCAAAGGCTGCCTGCCGTTTCAAAAGGCTTGAGCCTGATTCCCATGTGACCATGCTCGACCAGTCTAACCTGATAGCTTACGGAGGGTGTGGGATTCCTTATCTCATTTCGGGCGATGTCAGTGACCCGGACCAGCTCCAGTCTACCAGTTTCAATATGCTTCGTGATGAGGACTTTTTTAAACATGCTAAAGACATTGATGTTATGACAAATACCCGGGCAGTGTCTATTGACAGGAAGAAAAAAACAGTGTTGGTGCAAAATGTACTCAATGGGAACAAAAAAACACTTCCCTATGATAAGCTTGTCCTGGCCACTGGAAGCAAGCCCAGGCGTCTGTCTATCCCTGGGGATGATCTTCATGGTATCTTCACAGTCTCAGGCCTCAATGAAGCTACAGCCATCAAGCAGGAGATTGCCGGAGGAAAAGTAGAAAAGGCGGTTATTATAGGTGCAGGGGCAATCGGACTTGAGATGGCAGAGGCCCTGGCCGATATGTGGGGTATTGAAACCGCTGTCGTGGAGATTATGGATCAGGTTCTCCCGGGGATTATCAGCCCAAACCTCGCTCGAATGGTACAACATCATATGGAAGAAAATGAGATCTCCTTTTGCCTGAAAGAAAAGGTCGAGAGATTTGAAGGCGAAAACCGTGTGAAAACGGTAATTACCGATAAAAAGACCCTAAATGCAGATTTGGTGATCATGGCGGTGGGGGTCGCCCCCAACTCCGTCCTCGCCAGGGAGGCTGGCCTGGAAGTATCATCCGCGGGAGCAATAGTGGTGAATAAAGAATTGCAGACCTCTGACCCCAATATCTATGCAGGAGGAGACTGCATAGAGTTGACTAACCTGATCACCGGGAAACCAGGGTACTGGCCTTTGGGCTCCCTCGCAAACAGACAGGGACGAGTCATCGGTACCAACCTGGCAGGTGGGCAAGCCAAGTTTGAAGGGGCTGTCGGGAGTTTTGTAATAAAGCTCTTTGAAACCTCTGTGGCCAGTGCGGGATTGAGTATTGAGACCGCAGCAAAAGAAGGCTTTGATGCAGTAAGCGCCTTTGTGGTCCAGTTTGACCGTGCCCACTTTTACCCTGAAAAGGATCTCCTGTACATGGAATTGGTAGTGGAAAATGGCACCGGAAGAGTCCTCGGTATTCAGGGATTGGGACCAAAAAGTGAAGGCGTGGTGGCTCGAGTCAGTGCCGTTGCTTCAATCCTCAAATACCAACCCACAACCGCTGATATCAGTAACCTTGAACTTCCCTATTCCCCACCATTTTCATCTGCAATGGATATTACAAATGCCCTGGGTAACACTGCTGAAAATATCCTGGCTGGAAAAAACAGGGTGATAGATGCGGATCAGTTTGCTGACTGGTGGGAGAAGCGAGGAGATGGCGATACGTTTTTCTTAGACTGCAGGGGCTGGGGAAATGCTGAGCCCTTTGTCAAAAAATACCCGGATCATTGGAAAAGCATTCCCCAGGATGAACTCTGGAAACGGCTGAAAGAAGTGCCTAAGGATAAGAAACTTGTGTTGATCTGTAACACAGGTGTCCGTTCTTACGAGGCCCAGGTAACGCTGGACCAGGCGGGGATACAGGATACCTACAATATTCAGGGTGGGGTGGCCGCTTTTAAAAAGTGGGGCCTTGACCTTTAAAGCAATTACCTTTCCCTGACCCATGTTTGCGACTTGATCCCCTTGATCATTTTGGGGATGAAAAATGAAAAGATATAAAGACCCGCAGCAAAAAAAACTTTAAAAGATACCAGTTTTCCCCAGTTGCCAGACACCCATATTTCTTTCAGGGTCCCACCGAGAAAGGTCAGGACAAAAATACCCACCAGTACGCCTAAGGCCGTCCCGAAAAAATAGTCCCAAAAACGGACTTTGGTAAGGCATATCCCGAAATTTGTGAAAGTGAAAGGGGAATTAATCAATCGCAGATAGAGTACTGTTGTAAACCCATTTCGCTCGATAGCATCATCATATTTTCTTAATTTATCCCCCATAAGGGATCTTGTAAAATCTCTCCCCAAGGTGCGCCCGATGAAAAAGGCACCGCTGGCGCCAGCAATGGCCCCTATCCATCCATAAAGGAATCCCCAGTGGGCTCCAAAAATGGTGGCCCCCAAAAGAGCCGGAATGCTTGCAGGCACAAAAAGACATATGCTAACAGCAAAGAGTAAGATAAACAGTAGTGGGCCCCAAAAACCTGAGGCTTCCAGGAAACGACCCAGGGTCTCCGGTGTGAGAAAGCTTTTTGCAGGTGTAATACGGAACAAACAAATCGCAAAAATGATAAAGGCAACAAGAATAAAGGCCTTCACAAATATCCGCATAGAGTTCCTTTTTGTTTGATCAATAGTTCTTTCCACTTTTTCTAACCTATGCCAATGGCAGGGGAACTCATGCCAGGCTCACATCTCTTTAAAAACGTTTTCTTCGATAAACAATAAGCAAAATCGAAGCCAAAACCTCTTATTGCTGATCTTAAAAACAGAAAATTCAAAGATTTTTGGATTCGACTGTCTATAATCCTTAGGATTTCGTGCAATTTTTAAAAAAAATG